>WTAY01000199.1 GCA_013139345.1 Methylophaga sp.
GAACAAAATTATCGTTCAATGGGGCGTATTTTACGAGTAGCGAATCAGCTAATTAGTAATAACCCTCATATCTTTGAGAAGAAGCTGTGGAGTGCTAGGGGAGAAGGGGACCCAATACGGGTAATTGGTTGCCGAGATGAACACCATGAATCTGAGAAAGTTGTTTCCGAGTTGCTGTATCACAAGCTAAAACACAATGCAGAATTTAAAGATTATGCAATTTTATACCGAAGTAACCACCAGTCTCGTCCTATTGAGAAAATTTTGCGTGAGCACGATGTTCCCTATATTTTAACGGGAGGCACATCCTTTTTCTCACGTGTAGAAGTCAAAGATATTATGGCGTATCTGCGGCTTCTAGCTAACCAAGATGATGACAATGCTTTCTTACGGGTCATTAATACCCCTAGGCGCGGTATCGGAGCGACTACCTTACAAGCATTAGGTAATTATGCTGCTGAGCGTAAAACAAGCATGTTTGGTGCCTGTTTTGAAATGGGCTTAGCCGATAGAGTCAGTGCTAAAGCGATGGGGCATTTAGAATATTTTAGTAAATGGTTAGTCGATATTGCTGATCGGGCAGAACGTGGTGATTTGATGGAAGCAATCAGAGATATGATTGAAGAAATTGATTACCGAGGATGGTTAGAAGAGGTGACGGGGGATCCTAATCAGGCTATTCGACGCATGGAAAATGTTGAAGAGCTATTAGGTTGGATTAGCCGAATTATCGCGAAAGATGAAGAAGAAAAAAGTATTGGAGACATTGCCTCTCGTTTAATTCTAATGGATTTATTAGAACGCCAAGCAGATGAAAATCAAGAAGATGCAGTTAGCTTAATGACGTTACATGCCTCAAAAGGACTGGAGTTTCCACATGTCTATATTATTGGTATGGAAGAAGAAATTCTGCCGCATCGTACCAGTATTGAAGAGGATGATGTCGAGGAAGAGCGCCGCCTGACTTATGTAGGCATTACACGAGCACAACGTAGCTTAGTTTTCACAATGGCAAATTCTCGCAAGCGCTATGGTGAGAAAGTTAGTTGTGATGAAAGTCGTTTTTTACGTGAATTGCCACCTGAAGATTTGATCTGGACAAGTGAGAAAACAAAGGTTGACCCCGAAGAACGCAAAGCCCGAGGAAAAGCTCATTTAGCAGATATTAGGGCAAAGCTGAAGTAAGTGGAGATACCTGTAACACTCCAATTTGTAGGAGCTTGTTTTTCGTCAATCCTCGCGTACGCGGGGCTCCATGGGAAGTGAAAATAGTCACTATCGTTGGATTCCCGCTTTCGCGGGAATGACGGGCTTTCTTAAATATACCCATAATCAATGAAGCTGCCTGTTTCTCACTTCGTCATTCCCATGAAAATGGGAATCCATGGGCAGTGAAAATAACCACTATCGTTGGATCCCCGTTTTCACGGGGATGACAGACTCGTACTGTTTTTTTTACAGATTGAATGATTACCGGTATAGACAGTCTTTAAGTTGCTTGTGTATAGTATCTTTTAATTAATCTTCATTATCATCTTCTTCAGGGCGGTACATGATCTGCACACCATGGAGGAAGTTACGTAAGATTTGATCTTTACACTGTCTGAAGTGTTTGTGATCAGCTCTACGGAAGAAGGCACTCAATTCATGTTTGCTGATTCGTAAGTCAGCAAGAAGTAGAATTTCTAAGATATCTTCATCACGTAGATCTAAGGCAATTTTTAACTTTCTAAAGACAATATTATTATTTATCTTCTTTTCAGGAACAGGTTGGTCACCTTCTTTTTTGCCACGGTTAGTATTAATTAAACCATTTAGAAAAGTGGCTAACTGAACATCACTACAGTTTTTATAATCAACATCACCTTCTTTTTTCATCCAACTGCTAATTTGGGTACGGCTTACTTCTGACTCTGCCGCAGCAAAAATCTTCATCATCTTGTCATCGTTATAATTAAAAGTATAACGAAGACGGCGTAAAACATCGTTGTTAGTCACAAGTAGTTCCTGTTTGAAATGGCAGTGACTACAGAAGTCATTGCTTAAATTATTTGTTTTAAAGCCATCAGTATAGTCCGATGTAGCTTTAGGCTATATAGTTAATCGTTTTTTCTGCTAAGCTTTGTCGATAATTTATAAAAATATAGTAAAAAAGATGACTCAAAAACAAGACAATAATCCATTACATGCTATTACCTTAGAACACGTTCTTACGAAACTAGTCGATACACTAGGCTGGGAAGAAATGGGCCGGCAGGTTGATATTAAGTGTTTCAATAGTGACCCAAGTATTAAATCAAGTCTAAAATTTCTTAGAAAGACTGCATGGGCAAGATCTAAAGTAGAATCTTTGTATATTAAAACTGTTACTGACTAGGCTATATCTCTAGGTTCTTTTTAAAGAGGCCAAAGCTCAATACCTAGTAACATGAATTGAATAGATAAAACTAAACACAACAGTGTTACGACGGTATAAACAGATTTAATCCCAGCGGCTTTAATATTTTGAGAGCCAATATAAACGCCAATCGCTGTAACAAAAAATGAGAACTCACTGACAACCAGTAAAGTGAGTAATGGAAGAGCGGTTGCTCCATCACTATTTAATACACTACCTCTCATTACAACCAGTAATAAAAAAGCACATAAGCCTAGCGCGATATAAGGGAAGTTGATTGTTTTCATAGTATGATAATTGAAGATGAAAAAGCCCACGTTAGTGGGCTTTTTACTGAATCTTATTTAACTTGCAATAACATATGGTCTACAGCTGCTTTGACGTCATCATCACTCAAATCAGCGCGGCCTCCACGGGCAGGCATCATGTTAAAGCCGTCGATTGCATTTGAATAAAGTGTATCAACACCTTTTTCAATACGTGGAGCCCAGTCAGATGCTTTACCTAGTTTAGGAGAGCTCATCATCCCAGTGCTATGACATAGTGCACAGACTTGAGTCACAACTTGTTCGCCACTCATACTATTTGCAGCAGGAGCTGCCACAACAGCAGGAGCTTCACCAACATAGACTTCAGCAACAGGTTTGATACGCTCGGCAACATCTTCAGCAGTCATGCTTGCTGGCGTCACAACATTTTTTGCAAAATCTTGCATTGTTGAAAGAAGGACATTTTCTAAACCAAATATAATGATAAATGTGACAATACTGCCAACAAAGAATTTGCCTGAATTTTGAGAGCTCATGGTAAAACCTTAACTAAATAAGTAAATAAACGGTTAATTATACGGTGATAATGCTTTGTGTGAAATAGCTAGTCGATGATTGCTGTTAAAGCAAGCTTGCCAATAGTGTTTCCAGTTAGTAACTGTTGGTGTGCTTTAACAATATTTTCAGCATTTAGCGCGCCTAAAGTGGATGCAAGGGTGCTGATTAATTGTCTATCATCAAGCAACTGTGACACCTTGTTAAGTAGGTGATGTTGACTGAGCATATCAGATGTTTTGAACATGGGACGTGTAAACATAAACTCCCATACAAAGCCGGCGCTTTTCGACTTTAAGCAATCTAAATCATGTTTTTCCTGTGTGCCTACGATGCTACAAATCATGCCTTGTGGCGCAATCAGGTCAGCCATCGCTTCAAAATGTTGATCAGTATTGTTTAGGCATAAAATATAGTCAGGATCATCAATATTGAGTGCTCGATATTGAACAACAAGATCGCTATGGTGATTGAGGACATGGTCAGCCCCTAATGTGCGGCACCATTGTTCTGATTCAGTTCGAGAAGCGGTTGTAATGACATTGAGTTTTGCTACAACCTTAGCTAATTGAATTGAAATGGAACCTACGCCACCGGCACCACCAATGATGAGTATATTTTTCCCCGTATCGAGTTCAGCAATAATTTTTAACCGTGAAAATAACGCTTCCCAAGCAGTAATACTCGTTAATGGCATCACCGCTGCTTCTGTTGCCGATAACGATTTTGGTGCATGACCAACAATACGTTCATCAACTAATTGGTGACTGGCATAACAGCCAGAACGAGACACATCACCAGCATAAAAGACGTTATCACCCACCTTGAATAGTTCAACATCTTCACCTACTGCGGTCACCGTAGCTGATGCATCCCAACCTACTATTTTAGGTTCGCTTAAAGGTTCTTTTATGCCTGCAATTACTTTGGTATCAACAGGGTTGACGGCAATTGCACTAATTTCAACTAATAAGTCTCGGCCTGTTGCCTCGGGTGTCTTTAGTTCAATTAACTGAGGTTTTGAATTATTACTACTAAAGCCAAATGCGTTCATTTTTTACCTTTTAAATGTTTTTCCTATACCACTATTATGAGCTAATGATTAATAAGTACAAAAAATATTTTTGGGTTTTTTGTAACTATATTTACTTTTTTGCGTCTAGGTTTAAGGAGACATTAGACTCCATCATTTTTTGGTTAGTACTTCAAAGAGTGAACTTTTCGATTGAGGAGAGACCTATGGGTACAATGAAAAAAACAACGGGGCTGGCTTTGGCAATTGCAGCAGCAAGCTTAATCGGGTGTGCAACTACGGCTAATACTGCAAGTACAGCAGGTGCTGAAACAGTACATTGTTATGGTGTAACATCATGTAAAGGTCATAATGATTGTAAGGTGGCTGGTAATGAATGTGCAGGCCATAATGATTGTAAAACTGCAGATAATGCGTGTAAAGGTAAGGCTAACTGTAAAACGGCTGGTAACGCATGTAAAGGCCAAGCATCATGCAAAGGTCAAGGTTTTGCAGCAATGTCAGCAGAAGCATGTGACAATGCTGGAGGTATTGCAGGTAAGTAAACTATATGGCTCTTGATGAGCCTTTTTTATTAGGGAAAGCCGTGTTTGTATTTAAGGATAAACACGGCTTTTCTGTATTAGCTATAGAAAATAAAAACAGCTAAGATAGCAATTTAGTGACGGTAATTATCACATGGATGCTAGTCAGAAATATGTACTGACTTAGTCGATATAGTAGGAAATAAATTATGGCACGTCCGTTTTTAGGGTTTGGTTTAGGTTTGCGTACCGATCATTATCAATATGTTATTGATAATAAACCTGAAGTTGATTGGTTTGAAATTATCTCAGAAAACTATATGGTTGATGGTGGTAAGCCTCTCGCTCATTTGGATAAAATTCGGCAAGACTATCCAATGGTTATGCATGGTGTGTCAATGTCTATTGGGAGCACGGACCCGCTCAATACCGATTATCTTGGAAAGTTAAAAACACTCATTGATCGTGTTGAACCTCAGTGGATTTCAGATCATCTATGCTGGACAGCTGTAGAGCATATTAATAGTCATGACTTGTTGCCTCTACCCTATAATGAATCGACGATTGAACATATTGTTAGTCGTATTCAAACGGTTCAAGATACGCTTGGCAGGCAAATGTTGATTGAAAATTTATCAAGTTATGTGACGTATAACCATTCTGAAATGCCAGAATGGGAGTTTGTAAACGAAATAGCTAAACGGGCAGATTGTTATATTTTGCTTGATATTAATAATATTTTTGTTAGTGCTAATAACCATCATTTTGAACCCAAAGACTATGTAAATGGTATTGATAGCGATCGTGTGATGCAATTTCACCTTGCTGGTCATAGCTACAATGGTCAGATGATTATTGATACCCATGATCATGATGTATGTGATCCTGTATGGGCTTTATATGAATATGCACTTGGTCATTTTGGTGCGGTTAGCACTATGATTGAACGTGATGATAATATTCCACCATTTATAGAATTACGCCAAGAGTTAGCTATAGCAGAAGAAATTGCAGCTAATGTTTTAACGCCACAGCAATTACAAATTCGCAGTAAGCTGGATTTGCAAGGAGTGGCTTAATGTCAGATTTACGCGAATTACAGCAGTGCTTTATGGGCTATTTGTTAGATGATTCAAGCTCGATGATTGATGAGGTTGAATCAACGCCAATGCTATCAGCAAAAGGGCGGCTTGATATCTATGCCTCTGCTTATGTGCTTCGCTTAAAAGAGGCAATGACTACCGATTATGACAAACTCGCTTTGTATTTAGGTGATGAGCGCTTTGATAAATTGATGGAGCGTTATATTGATAAATTCCCATCACATACGACAAATTTACGTTACTTTAGTGTTAACTTACCTGAATTAATTCGTGATGAACCTGACTATGCCCATATCGCTGAGCTTTATGAATTAGCATGTATTGAACGCGCTTTTGCTGATAGTTTTGATGCCAAAGATTTGCAAGTTGCAACGATAGATACGCTTGCTGCATTGCCTGAAGTAGCGTGGGAAAACTTGACGTTCGACTTTCAAAAGTCAGTGCAAATAGTATGGTTGGAGCATAATAGCTTTCCTATTTGGAAGGCCTTAGCCGATGATGAAACGCCTCCAAAAGCAGAAAAGTTATATCCTATGGCTTGGATATTATGGCGTCGTTCAGATCTTGTGACTCACTATAAAATGTTGGCTACAGAAGAAGTTGCAGTCTTATCATTAGCTTTACAAGGTAAAAACTTTGCCGTGATGTGTGAAAAGTTACTAGACTTTTATAGTGAAGAAGAGACACCGATGAAAGCCATCGGCTTTTTACAGTCTTGGATCGCTGAAGAAATGTTAGCAGGCTTTAAGTTCTAGATTAGTGTGCTTCTAATAGCTGCCAATCCATTTGCTTGTCGTGATAATCAACCTTTGTTGTTGATATACCTTTAACTGTTGCACCCCATTTTATAAGCAGACAGGATCACTGATTTAAGTGCTGGATTCTGGTTAATATCATCAATATCCAGTTGCTGTTTAATCGTAGGCGCTAATTTTTTTAATAATTCTTGCTCTAGCCAATACTGTTCAAAAGCGATCTGGTCAAAGTGATTATTTGTTACAAAACTCTTGGCTAAACCTTCAGCATCACTAAATTGAATATCCTCACCTAATAACATTTCATACTCATAAGAATAACTATCAATATTGTTCACGATGGCGAGATGCTGATGTAATGGTGGGATCGTTCGGTGTTTTATCATGAGCTCATCAAGATCTAATACAGAACTCGGTTTATGTTCTTTTCCTTTAAAACTAAACTCAATACGTGCGGTAATTTTATTCATAATAATTTCTTTAATGCAGCTAGATAATCAGATTCAGAAGGGGCTTGATTGTTTTTTTGTGCCAACCACAAGCTCTCGGTTAAGCATTCCATCATATGATGTTCAGCTTCGTGTGCATCAACAAATTTGGCGCGTAGCTGTTGATAAGTGTGGCGAATACCCACAGGTCTATCTGTTGATATTTGCTCATGTAGTGAAATATGTAAGCCCATATGTAAAAAGGGGTTGGTCGCACCATCTTCGACAAAAAACTCTTGCTGTAGGCTGGCATCACTATTAAATATTTTATGATATTCAGGATGCTCGCTAATTACTTGTGCAATCATTGATTCTAATGCAGATAGTGAGTCATTGGCCTGACTTTTTTGCCAAACATCATGATACATTTGGCGTAACTGTTGTCTGTTTTGGCCAAACATTATGCTTTGTTCAACTTCTTTTGTTGGCGACGGAAATCATCACAAAGGTGAGAAACAACACAGCGATCGCATTGGGGTTTTCTAGCAATGCAGACATAACGGCCATGAAGAATAAGCCAGTGATGGGCATCTATTTTAAATTCAGTGGGCACCACTTTCATTAAGCGGTCTTCAACATCACGTACTGTTTTACCTTTAGCTAATCCTGTACGGTTTGATAAGCGAAATAAATGTGTATCAACAGCAATAACAGGGTGTTTGAATACCGTATTAAGAATTACATTGGCTGTTTTTCGACCGACACCCGGCAGTGCTTCTAATGCATCACGATCATCAGGCACTTCACCCTTATGTAATTCAAGCAGTTGGCGACAGGTTTTAATAACATTTTCAGCTTTGCTATTAAAAAGGCCAATGGTTTTTATATAGTGTTTCAGGCCATCGACACCCAGATCAATAATGCTTTGTGGTGTATTGGCAACTGGGTAGAGAATGTCGGTTGCTTTATTGACACCAACATCTGTTGCTTGGGCAGACAAAATAACAGCAATTAGTAATTCAAATGTGCTGGTGTAGTTAAGCTCAGTTGTCGGCTCAGGATTAGTCGCTCTAAGGGTAGCGAAAAACTCGTGTCGTTGTGCTTGATTCATGCTTCAGCAGGAACAGTTTCTACGACGTTGATCTCAGCAGACTTCGTTTTTTGTCGAGCATCAATCACATTTTTCAATGCAACAATAAGCCCTAAGCCGATAAATGCACCAGGTGGCAAGAGCGCCATTAAGAAACCACGGTAATCCTCAAACACGACAATTGTTAGGTTTCTTGCTCCTTCACCAAACATTAAGTGAGCTTCACTCAAAATAGTACCTTGGCCAATTAACTCTCGTGCGGCACCTAATAAAACCAGTACGGCTGTGAAGCCAAGCCCCATCATTAAGCCATCAACAAGAGAGGGACCAACAGGGTTTCTGGCTGCAAAGGCTTCGGCGCGGCCTGTTATTGCACAGTTGGTTACAATCAAAGGAATGAATATACCGAGAATTAAATAGAGTTCATGAAACCATGCATTCATTGATAATTCAATTACGGTTACGATAGATGCAATGATCATGACAAAGACGGGTAAACGCGCTTCTTCTGGGATTTGTTTGCGTAATAATGAGACCAGTCCATTAGATGCAACTAAGGTTAGAATCGTGGCGACGCCTAAACCTAAACCATTGATGGTTGTATTACTGACAGCAAGCAGGGGGCATAAACCTAATAATTGTACTAAGGCAGGGTTATTTTTCCATAATCCTTCACGGATTATTGGGCCATATACGTCGTTCATTTTTTGGCCTCCTTAAATAAGTCATCACGGTTCTTGTCAAAATACTGTAATGCTTTTTTCACGGCAGTCACAATTGCTCGCGGTGTAATTGTCGCACCCGTAAACTGATCGAAGTCACCGCCATCTTTTTTAACTTTCCAGCGTGATTCGGTAGGTGAAGTAAGCGATAAACCTTTAAATTGGAGAATCCAGTCTGCCTTCTTAACATCAATTTTATCACCTAGGCCTGGCGTTTCTTTGTGTTTGATAACGCGTACACCAGCAAGTGTTCCATCATAATAAACACCAACAAGGAGTTTGATCTTTCCGTTATATCCATTAGGGGCAATACTGGTAAATACAGCCGCGACAGGGGTATTTCCTTTACGGGCGCGATACACATTCGTGAACTCTTTAGTGCCTAATTTCCTAACACCAGGAATGAGTAGCGTGTCAGTTAAGATGTCATTGTCATAGTCATTATCATCGACCAATGCATTAATCGCAGCTAAAAGTGTTTGACGTTCATTTTCAATAATCTTGTCACGTGTATTGGCCTCAGTGAGCGAAACGATACTTGTTGCTCCGATAGCGAATGCGGCTAATAGTAGGCCAACACGGATGATGGTTGTGTAGTTATTCATAACATTATCCTCCGTAAACCTTAGGTTGCGTGTAATAATCAATCAGTGGGACCAGCATATTCATGATTAAAACAGCAAATGCAACACCATCAGGATAACCACCCCAAACACGGATGATATAGGTGAGTAGTCCGACTCCTGCACCAAATACGATTCTACCCTTGATCGTTGTGGCAGCGGTAACAGGATCTGTTGCAATGAAAAATGCCCCTAACATGGTGCCACCACTAAG
>WTAY01000192.1 GCA_013139345.1 Methylophaga sp.
CTACGCTGTATTGAACGACTCATTCTTTCAATCGTATCAGGATATGTTGCTGAAAATAATAACGTCTGACGTTTCTTTGGGGTGAAAGAAATAATATCATCCATTACTTCAGAAAAGCCCATATCTAACATTCGATCGGCTTCATCCAACACTAAGGTTTTCAAGTCATCTAGTTTTAATGTGCCTTTGTGTAAATGATCTTGTAAACGTCCTGGCGTTCCCACAACAATATGAGCCCCATGTTCTAATGAACCAATTTGGGGGCCTAATGGCTTACCACCACACAGTAAAACCAGTTTGATATTTTGAGTGAAACGCGCCAATCTGCGCAGCTCTTTACCCACTTGATCAGCCAGCTCTCGGGTTGGACAGATCACTAAAGCCTGAACACCGAAAAAACGAGGGTTGATATTATTCAGTAAGCCAATACCAAATGCTGCCGTTTTACCACTCCCTGTTTTTGCCTTAGCAATCAGGTCTTTACCTTTTAATACTTGGGGAAGACTTTGCGCCTGAATCGGCGTCATTTTTTTATAGCCAAGCGATTCTAAGTTGGCAATTTGGGCTGGCGAAATCGAAAGTGAAGAGAAGTTGTCATTAGCCATGAGAGAAATACCGCAGATAAATCAGCAGATCATACCAGAGGCGGGTGTTTCATGGATGATAAAAAGAAAAGGTCAGGCACCGAAGATGCCTAACCTTAACTCTCGTTGTTCTTAGCTGTGTTGGTAATGCTTTTTCAATGCTACTTTAACTTCCCACGAGCCCTTCCAACCTAATGGAAATACAACTAAATCACCTGCTTTAAATGTTGTTTTTTCACTACCATCTTCAGGTGTCATTTCACATTCACCTTCTAAGATGAATGCTGTTTCTGTTGTTGTGAAATCCCAAGGGAATACAGATACTTCTTTTCCCCATGTCGGCCAGCTAGGCACGCCCATGCTGTTTAAAAGTTCTTGGCTTGGGTTACTATCAACTGTAATTTTTGGCATGTTCTTTCCTATAATATTAATATCTTGCCCAAACACGTTTGGTTTGAGATGCGCCATAATAAATTGTTCAACGTCTTTTTCCTATAGAAATTTACTCTACAGGTAACTTAGCCTTCTGCCATGCGACAATACCGCCATTCATATTCGATACATTAGTAAAACCAGCTTTTTGTAATATCTCAACCGCTGTGCTCGAACGCCCACCCACTGCACAGTGCATAATAAGTTGCTTGCCCTCGAATGACTTTAATTCATTCATACGACTTTTCAAGTCAGCCATTGGGATATGTATGGCACCAGGAATATGTTGATTGTTCCATTCAGCAACCGTTCTAACATCGACAAGAACGGCAAATTCATTACTATGAAGCCCTGCTGATTCGATTGGTGATATTTGGCTGATTTCAGCATTATCTGATGATGAACAGGCCATCAAAAATACACTCAGTAGAAATATTGAAATTAACTTCTTCATTGTTTTAAATTCCCTCTTGTAACTAAATTAAATCTGAAATAGATGCGATATAATGTCTCTAATCTTATGAATAAGCAAACATCCCACAACATCATTACAGGCCCATTCTCTGCCGACTATGACATTAAAAAATCACATTTCACTGGTGCAATTATGCCCTGTGTTAATGAACGTGACGCTTTGCAACATCTACAACAACTCGCCTCCCAACATCCAAACGCAAATCATTTAGCATTTGCTTGGCGAATTAGACAAGAGGATGGCTTTATCAATGAACGCTGTCACGATGCTGGAGAACCATCAGGCACTGCGGGTCGCCCTATCCTTGCACCACTAGAAGGTGGTTCAATCATTAATGCCGTTGTCGGTGTTATCCGTTATTTTGGCGGTGTGAAACTAGGAACGGGAGGCTTAGCAAGAGCGTATGGAACAGCGGCTAAATTAGCGATTGAAGGTGTGGAAATTCACCCTTGGGTTGAACATATCACCTTTGAATTAACGCTTGAATATTCACAATTACAACTGTTGGAATATCATTTAGAAAAATGTAAGGGGAAAATAACCGATCAAGAATTTACTGATCGTGTTCGTGTAAGAATTAACCTGCCCGCTTCTAAAAAAGAGCAAATATTACAACTCTTTCCTGACTACTAGTCGAAATCAAACTCTACAGCAAAACCTGTTTTATCAATACGTATAACTTTAGAAGGTAAAATGGGGGCATCTTCTATTTCTAGTGTTTGAACTTCAACACTATCCCCCTCTTTTACAATACCTTCATCATCACAAAATACATATAAGCCGCTATCAGAAAAGTCACGCATTTCAAGCACATAGACTTTCTCAGGCAATGTTAACACCCTGATATTAGCCCTATGTTTTACTCTGTCATGACGACGATCGCTTTTATCACTCATATGCTTAATCAATTATTTCAAAGATATACAATTTTCAAGTTAATGTAACACATTAATAAAATACTGCACATGCATAATCTAATAAAAGTTCCGCATGGTCACTGGATGGGTATTAAATAACGATCTGACTTGCAACTAAACCAATTAAACCACCGAATACGCCACCCCAAACAACAAGCCAACCTAAGTGTTGACGAATCATCGTTTGAATAATGCCTTTCACCATATCCGGTGTTAGCTCATCTAAACGTGAATTAACGACATGTTCAATTTGTTGATGAATATCATTACTAACAGGGCCGCTACTTAGCTTCTCTTTAACACTCTTTTGAAATGAGTCACTATGCGCCATTTCATTAAGTGACACTTTCATTTTTACAATAAAAGGTTCTTTAAGCGGTGTTAATGCCTCTACGCCACCAAACATACCCAGCATACTGCCAAATGATGATTCCATAATCGTTGTCACCAAACTATCAAATGTTGGATTCAAATCTGTTTCATCAATCACATCATGAAAATCAAGGTGATGATCGGCATCTTCTGTAACCATGTCAGTAAAGAAGCGATCTAAATTTTCTTTACTAAAAAACTGATCCATCACTAAATTATTAATACCCGTTTTAAAATCTTCAAAACGGGCACTAATAACACCGGAACCATACAGCCCCGGCACTTTTTCAAATAGCATATGAATAGCAAGCCAGTTTGTTACACCACCAGCAAGTGCAAACAAACCCGTTGTCAGCACAGGTTCTCTTAAAGGAGAATCCAGTGCCAAACCTGTAGCAACAAGCCCTGCTGCTATCACATTAGTTATTAGAGACTTATTCATGATAAGTATTTTTCGTCAGGACAAGGCAAAAATGTCGAAAAAGCACAGTTTACTGGTGTAAATGAGCATTTTGAGACTGTTTTTAACGCAGGCATGGCGGCGGAAAAGACGACTCGTGCATAAGTCTCTAGAGACTTATTCATCAACCCACTTGCTCAGTGCAGCTATAATTTTAGTTGCTTGATCTTTACTAGAAATATTGAATTTTGAACGTTGGCTGTATTCACCGTTACGCTTTTGGTAGCGACGAATTGTGTATTTATCAGCACCAAAATCACCTGTTTTACGATCAAGATCTTGGTAACGATAGAGCAATGTTGCCCAAGCACCTTTCGTTAAAACAACTTTATCAAGTTCTTTCACCGTCATTTCATCGCCTTCCATATATTCGACGGTTAGTTCATCTACTGTTTCAGCCATTTTCTGTGTTCCTTAGTTTAAAATTATGTGTCACTGTTTAGAATATTTAGATTTTGCCATAGTTCACGCTTTTTGGCACATAGAATAGTTACATGACTATTCAAGTATCAAAATAATTTTGAAATATGATGAAAGATAAATATACAAAGTTGTTACTTAAAGTATTCTGTTAAAACATTGTTCAGCATGAATGCATCTTGGCTACCCGCCAATTCACGAATAGAATGCATTGCAAAAGTGGGCACACCAATATCAATTGTTTTTACGCCTAGTGTACTTGCCGTAATCGGGCCAATCGTACTTCCACAGCCCATATCTGTTCTGACAACAAAGTCTTGTACCGGCACATTAACCTGTTCACACAATTGGCGGAAGTAGGCACTGGTGTCACTATTTGTTGCATAACGTTGGTTTGCGTTTGTTTTGATTACTGGGCCATGATTTATTTTCGGGCCATGATCAGCATCGTGTTTATCCGAGTAGTTTGGATGAACAGCATGAGCATTATCAGCAGAAATCATCATTGACCGTTGTAACATGCGGTGATGTTGTTCAATATCTGTAGATAAACGTAGCAATACAGATTCTAAAAATGAACCCTGTGCACCTGATGTCGACACACTCCCCACTTCTTCATGATCACTGCATACCAATAAATTAGATTTTGTGGCATCACCATTTAATAATGCATGAAGCCCTATATAACAACTTAATAAATTATCAAGTCGTGCACTGCTAATAAAGTCACCATCTAAGCCTGTTATAGCGGCAGATTGCGTATCATAAAGGCATATTTCATAGTCCAACACCTTGGCAATATCAAGCTCTGGAGATTGCTTTTTAATCTGTTGCAACACTAATTTTCTAAAATCAATACTATCATCATCACCAACCTGCATCATAATCGGTGGTAAATGATTTTGAGGGTTAATCGTTCGGTCTTTATTCGCCTCACGATCTAAATGAATAGCTAAACTTGGAATGGTGGCTATCGCTTTGGCAAAATCAACCAAGGTATGTTGAAGTTCATGATGAGAATCAAGGTAACTCACTCGACCCGCCATCGATAAGTCTCTATCAAACCAAGGGTTCAATAAAGCGCCGCCATACACCTCAACACCTAACTGCACTAAATTATGTTTAACTCTTTCAGGCCGAGGTTTCACTTTTAAACATGGGCTATCAGTATGAGCACCCACCATCTTAAAGCCCGTTTCAGCTACGTCTTCTTCGCCTAAGGTAAATGCAATCAATGATGATTCATTACGGGTAATGTAATACTTACCTGCCGACAATTGCCCCCAAGAATCCAACTCATCAAGCTTCTGAAAATCATTTTTTTCCAGACATTCACGCATCGTTGCAACAGCATGAAACGGTGTCGGTGACTTATCTAAAAAAGAAAGTAAGTTCTGATTAAAATCTACTATGGGTGCATTGTCCATATCAATAACCTAAATTCTTAGTAAAAAAACACATAATACCTAATTTAGTCCCAAATTACTTAAAGATAAAAAAGTTACACGCCCCGTCACTCTCACACGCCGCTCGTCACTCCCGCATGTTTTAAGCAGGAGTCTAGTGCTTTAAAAAAGATCCCTGCTAAAAGCATACTATGCGGTTAATGGTTGGTATTCTTGTGCTTATTCGTTCTGATTTTAGCATTCTTAAGATTGTCACCCTCATCCCAACCTTCTCCCTCAAGGGAGAAGGAGCTAAGCTTTTAGCCCCCTCTCCTGTTGGAGAGGGCTGGGGTGAGGAGATAAAATTAAGACGTGTGTTGATACACCCTGTTAAAAAGACACAAAAAACACAACATTTATCTACAGATTCATTGATTACGGGTATAAACGCTAATCTCTTATTTTCTTTACGTTACAATCCATTCAACTTAGATAATTAATGTAACCATGACAAACAAGAAAAAAACCGTCCGACAGAAACTAAAGCAATGGCTGTTCTACGGCATAGTAATCTTCGTGGGAACAACATCAAGCATTGTGGCTATTTTAGGGTTTATTCCTATCAACACCTCAGCATTCATGATTCAACAACATATTGCCGACTTTCAAGCTGACAAAGGGTTCATCTCAATAGAACAACAATGGACTGAACGCGATGAACTCTCACCCCATATGTTTTCTGCTGCCATTGCTGCTGAAGATCAACTGTTTTATCACCATATCGGTTTTGACTTTAACTCCATTTATGCCGCATTGAAAAACAACTCATCAGGGGGGAAACTTCGTGGTGCAAGCACCATCAGCCAACAAGTAGCCAAAAATCTCTTCCTCTCACCATCACGCAGTTTATGGCGCAAAGGCTTTGAAGCATGGTTCACAATTCTTATCGAGTTATTTTGGAGCAAAGAACGTATCTTATTGGTATACGTCAATATTGCTGAATTTGGCGATCACCTCTACGGTGTTGAATCAGCAAGCCAGCACTACTTTTCCATTCCTGCCGGCAAACTAAACCCTCACCAAGCGGCATTACTCGCTGCAAGCCTACCCAACCCAATACACTTTAAAGTCGATCAACCGAATAAGAAATTAATAGACAAACAACAATGGATATTACGACAAATGAAGAATCTTAATTATCTGTAAAGCCTACTTATACCCATAATCAATGAAGTTACAGATAGTTTAACAAACCCCCATCATTCCCGCGAAAGCGGGGATAACAAGAATAGAAATCTGCATTTCCATTAATCCTTAGTTTTATCTCCTCACCCCAACCCTCTCCAACAGGAGAGGGAGAAGATTGGGATGACCAAATAAAAAATTTGCATCTTGAATGATTACGAGTATATGTATAAGAATTACAGGGAAACTTTCTTCTCATTAATAATGGGTTAGATTGTTCAGTAATATTAAACATCAATTTTAAGGATAAAAAAATGAATATACTAATTACTGGTGGCACTGGTTTTATTGGTTCTGCTCTTTGCTCTCGTTTATTAGCAGAAAATAATAAAGTTGTAGTACTTAGTAGGTATCCTGAAAAAATCAAGCCCCCGCTCAAAGCAATTACCGACTTAAATGATCTAAAAGACAGTGATATATTTGATGTTGTAGTTAATTTAGCGGGGGAACCTATTGCAAATAAACGGTGGAGTAACAAGCAAAAATATCACATTTTTAATAGTCGCATTGATATTACCGAAAAACTTATTTCATACTTTGAAAAATCAGCAAACAAACCTAAAATATTAATTAGTGGCTCAGCTATTGGCTACTATGGGATTGGTAAAACAGATAGTATTATCGAAGAAAAAGAGAATGGTGACAGTAGCTTTTCTAGTGAGTTATGTAAAAAGTGGGAAACGGTTGCTTTAAAGGCAGAAAAACTAGGAATTCGTACTTGCTTGTTACGTACAGGGATTGTTTTAGGTAAAGATGGTGGGGCATTAAGCAAAATGTTATTTCCTTTTAAAATGTGTCTTGGGGGAAAAATCGGTGATGGCAAACAATGGATGTCTTGGATTCATATTGATGATTTAATTGGAATTATTTTGTATTGTATCAATCATGATAATTTAAAAGGGGCTATTAATGGAACGTCACCTAACCCAGTGACAAATCAAGAATTTACTAAAACCCTTGGCATGGCTTTAAATAGGCCTACTATTTTTCCAATGCCTGCAGTAGTTGTAAAGCTATTGATGGGTAAAATGGGGGAAGAACTATTATTAGCTGGTAAGAAAATCATACCCAAAAAGGCTTTGGATGCAGGTTATCTTTTTAAGTATAAAGAATTAGAAAAAGCGTTAATAAATGTAGTTTGAATGTGAGCTAACGAATCAATGGGATTAGGCTCGATTGATTTACTTGAGCGTAAAAGCATCATAATTTTTTATCGTTAATAGGAATCAATGAATTGATTAAAAGGCCATACTCTGCCACTATTGAATGCAGGCACATGGATGGTGCTTTATTTTCTGTTTGACTGTTATTCCCTTAATTTCAGATAAGCTCAGCCCATCTATGTATCAACATTATGGAGAATATTAATTCTCGTTAATTACACGCTATACATAAATGACAAGGAGTTATAAATGGAAAATATAGGAATATGGAAGACAATAAAGTTAGGCTTTTGGCTAGGAATTGGATTTATTATTCCATCGCTAATTGTTATGGCTTCAGGAACAGTTTTTACTGTTATGTCTATACCTTCTATCATGGAAGCATCATTCGAACAAAGCGCCTCATTAGATGATTTTAACGACTCATTCAGCATATCAGACTATACAGATAATTTTGATGTGACAAAAAATATCAGTGTTGAACACTATCAAGACAAAATGAATGGCAAACAGTTACTCATTCTCGGTTCGATAATCAACGATGGTGACCAGCCTGCAAGTTCAATACAGTTAGAAGCGGAGCTTTTAAATAGTTCTGGTGAATTTGTCTATGAATGTTCTGAGTATATTCAAAAAGAACTCGCATCTGGGGAAATTGAAAACTTTCAAATAAAATGTGGTTGTGGCAAAAACCCAATTCCTGAATATTCAAGCATTACTGTTCGCGTAGTTGGTGCAAGTAATTATTAACAGTATTAAAGGGCTGTGAGGCTTCCTTTTATTAGCAAATTAGAGCGTAATTTCTGAAATTTTGTACATAGATACGCTGTAATATTGTTTATCAAACAAGGGGCCTCACAACTTAACTTATTGATACGTGAGCATTACTCAGAATCTGGGCTAATTCATTTAAAATAAACGCTTGATTTATCCAATCAGCCTCTATAAAATGCCGCTCTTTCTTGGGGTGTTTAGCTCAGCTGGGAGAGCATCGCCCTTACAAGGCGAGGGTCGGGGGTTCGATCCCCTCAACACCCACCAAGATTACATTTAGTACAGAGTTTTCGCTAGAGCTATTTTATCTAAACAGACTCTGAATCAAGCTAAATACTTATAGATTAATATCTTTAAGCCCTTCCCTTCCATTGCTTCAATAAATACGTCTGGTGCTGTGATTTCATTTATATAATGACAATCAGGACACTCATCAGCTACGGTTTGTTTTAAAAACTCCATATCTAAATCAGGGGAGTTTAAACACAGCATCAGTAAACTACCTGAGTTCATAAACTCTGGTATCCGCCTAATTATCTTTTTGTAATCACGTCGTATATCAACACTGCCCTTTTGAAAAGAAGGGGGATCGCAGATCAATAAATCATAAGGCCCATGTTTCTTTATTCGACCAAATGATTTGAAGATATCTATCGCTTCAAACTTCACCTTGTTTGTATCTTGATCATTTAGGCGATGATTTTCTCGTCCCATAGATAGAGAAGGCCTGCTCATGTCGATATTAAACACATGCTTTGCTCCACCCGCTAAGGCAGCCACTGAAAATGCACAGGTGTATGAAAATAAGTTAAGTACTTTGGCATCATGTGCGTGTTCTTGCACCCATTGCCGACCATTCTTCATATCTAGAAAAAGCCCTGTATTTTGGGCGCGACCTAATGTGATGTGATAGTTCAAACTATTTTCTTGAGCCACTATTTCAGAATAGTGTTCACCTTGTAACAATTCGAAAGGTGTTTTAGGCAAGTGTCGGTATTGAACTTGAACAGATCTGCAATCGGAAAGTGATGACAATAGTTTTTGGGCTAGTTGCTGTAAATCAGTTGCATCAACAGCTTTATGAAGTGTAATTAACACGACAGGTGCTAAGTAATCTATCAAAACATGCTCATATCCTTGGTAAGCATGTCCTCTGCCGTGAAATAGTCTTTGAGCTTGATGAGTTGTTGGGGAACGATAGGGAACATCTATTAACAAATTCTGCGTATGACTCTCTAAATCATTACTCATCTTCTGTGTCTTTTTTCTTTTTCCGAACCCGCCGTGAGGCACCACCATGCATACGACAACGATCAGCTAATGCGCCCATATCCCAGCCTTCTGGTTGACGGATAACCACGCTCATTTTGCAGCGTTTGCCATTAGAGAGTCTTGCACCACATTCTGGGCGATAGCGTTTAACCTTTTCCCAACTGTCTAATACCTGACTTGCTTTACGAATCATTTTTGCTTGTTTAGGTGTTAAGTCACGATCTGGAACAGGTTCTTTTGTTTGATCTTCAACATTACGCCACCAGTAACGAACAACAGGCACGGGCAAGCCAAAGCGTCGTGCTAAATCATCAGGTTTACGGTAGATATCTAGCTTTAATAACCGTATAGCAGCCTTTTCTAACCGTGCAGTTAACTCCCGACTTTCTTCAGGTCTCATCTTTATCTACTTTAGTACCATCAGAAAGTGAAATAATGTCGTTGATTAACATATCAGGATTGCAATCTGCTTTGGCAATATCTCGCACCGAAATACCGGCTTTGATCACACTGTCAGGATCACCGGTAATTAAAGGATGCCACTCTGGTAAAGGCTCACCTTCTGCCAGCAAGCGATACGCACAGGTTTCTGGTAGCCAATCAAAATATTGAGCATTATCAACACTGAGTTGAAGACAATCGGGCATCAGTTTTTCACGATTATCATAATCTTTACAACGACAGGATTTTATATCTAATAAGGAACATGCTGCGCGGGTATAGTAAATACGCCCATCATCTTCATCTTCTAACTTATGTAGGCAACACCGTCCACAGCCATCACACAAGCTTTCCCACTCATCATGGTTCATTTGACTTAAACGCTTCTGTTTCCAGAATACAGTAGATGTTTTATCCTGTTTAGTCATGACCACTTCTTCAGATTTATCAAAAATACTCTCGCCGTTGATTGCACAATCTCACTGCAAGTCGGTTTTGCTCGCGGGTGAAACTGTTATTAATTCATGTAAAGAGTTGCAAGATACCAGATCCCACGCGTTGAAAACACCGTTTAGTCTCGAACAATTAAATACTCTACCCACTATCGACCTCGCAATTATTAGTGATCTGATTGAAACATTGCCCAAACAAGAAGCCATTCTCTGGTTAAGCATGGTGCGAAACCGTCATGCTCAGCACCTAGTATTAGTGACTAATAATAAGGCTGCTAGTGAACAAGGTTGGCAGATAGCGGATTATTTAGCTCTTGGCTTGCAACAGCATGGTTCATTGGGTGACTATCAATTGTTTAGCTATAACATCGAAAGTTATCGACCTAAACGTGATTGGTTAAATAACCGTTTTTGGGCAAACCCTGAAAATTACGACAAATACCGCTGGTAGCTGTTGCTAACAATTAGCACAGAGACACAAAGGACATTGAGGAAAAGCTATACCTATAATCATTCAAGATGCAGGTTTTTTTATTCTGTCATCCCAGCATGCCTCTAGCTGGGATCTGCGCTATACAATAGATTCTCGATAAAAACTCTCGAGAATGACCGGAGTTGTAAGCCCTGCCCCCACTGAAAGCAGAATATCCATTCATTACGGATATAAAACTCTGTGTTCTCCGTGTCTCTGTGATGAAATATAAACCCATATCCAAATATGGATCTTAGCGTGAATGATTATGGGTATATCTTTATCAATATGTTAGTCTCGTACTGATAATATAATGACAATTGTCATACTCCTGTCACACAAGAAGTCTAAGATTTGAAACTATGGAAAATATCGAACTTAACAGCCCCGAACTCTACCTTAACCGTGAACTCAGTCTGCTTGAGTTTAACTGGCGCGTTTTAGCACAAGCCTTAGATACCGATGTTCCTTTATTGGAACGTTTAAATTATTTGTGTATTTCATCGACTAACCTTGATGAGTTTTTTGAAGTTCGTGTGGCTGGCCTAATTCAACAAATTGAAATTGGTGACCCTTATATTGAAGCCGATCAAGTCAGTGCTCATGAAACACTCAGATTGATCTCGATTCGAGCACATGAACTTGTTGAAGAACAATATCGTGTTCTCAATGAAGTTTTGCTCCCTGCCCTCGCTGAAGAATCTATCGAAACACTACCTCGTGCTAGTTGGACGGATGAGCAACGCGAGTGGTTACGTAATTACTTTCTGGAAGAAGTTGCACCTGTACTTAGCCCAATGGGATTAGACTCGGCTCACCCCTTCCCTCGCTTACTTAATAAAAGTTTAAACTTCATTGTTTCTCTTGTGGGTAAAGATGCCTTTGGTCGCAATCGTAGTTCTGCGATATTACAAGCACCTCGAGCACTTCCTCGTATTATTCAATTGCCAGAAGAATTCCGCCAGCAAGGCGAATATAAATTTGTTTTCTTATCTTCAATTATTCACGCCTTTGCTGATGATCTTTTCTATGGAATGAAAGTAAAAGGTTGTTATCAATTTCGTGTTACACGTAATAGTGACTTGGCAATTGATACTGAAGAAACCAGTGATCTTTTAGAAGCCATTGCCGATGAGCTAACTCATCGTAACTATGGTGATGAAGTGCGCCTTGAAATTGCTCACAATTGCCCAGAAGAAATGGTTGATTTCTTACGCAAGCAATGTGGCATGCATAAGGACAATGTGTATTTGGTCAATGGTCCTGTCAATGTCAGTCGTCTACAAGAAATTCATTCTCTTGTTGAACGCCCTAACTTAAAATTCAAACCCTTTACTCAAGGCCGTCCATCGGGTCTATCTTCCAGTAGTGATGTGTTTGCTACGATTCGCAAACAAGATGTTTTACTGCACCACCCTTACCAATCATTCTCACCTGTTATAGAACTGCTTAAACAGGCAGCCGCTGATTCATCGGTATTAGCCATCAAACAAACTCTTTATCGTACCGGTGCAAAATCACCGGTTGTTGATGCACTTGTAACGGCATCTAAAGCAGGCAAAGAAGTGACCGTTGTAATTGAACTTCGAGCTCGTTTTGATGAAGCAGAAAATGTCGCGCTAGCTGCACGTTTGCAACAAGCTGCCGTGCATGTTGTATACGGAATTGTGGGTTATAAAACACATGCCAAAATGCTGCTTATATTGCGTCGTGAGAATAATAAATTACGTCACTATGTACATTTAGGTACAGGTAACTACCATCGCAGTACTTCACGCATTTATACCGACTATGGATTTTTAACATCTGATAAACAAATTGCCGATGATGTGAGCAATATGTTCATGCAACTAACAAGTCTCGGTAAGATCCCTAAAATGCATAAACTATTGCATGCGCCCTTCACCTTGCATGATGGTTTACTACAACGTATTGAACGTGAAATCACACATGCTCAAGAAGGCAAGTCAGCTCACATCATTATCAAAGTGAACTCACTGGTTGAGCCTGAAATGATTCAAGCATTTTACCGTGCATCAATGGCAGGCGTTAAAATCGATCTTATTATCCGTGGAATTTGTTGTTTAAAACCAGGCGTTAAAGGCTTATCTGAGAATATTCATGTTCGCAGTATTATCGGCCGTTTTTTAGAGCATACACGTGTGTTCTATTTTGAAAATGATGATAAACCTGAAGTTTGGGCTGGTAGTGCTGACATGATGAAACGCAATCTATTACGCCGTGTTGAAACTTGCTTCCCAATCGAAGGGAAAAAGTTACGCCAGCGTATTATTAACGATCTAAATGTGTATTTAGCAGACAATTCACAAGCTTGGATCTTGTCTGAGAATGGACGTTATGAGCGTGTTGAACGTGATGAAAATGAAGAGGCTGTTTCAGCTCAAATGACATTACTTAGTTCATTGGCTAAAACCTATTAATCTAATATGGAAGATAAAAAACCATACAGCAAAGATCAAGTAATTGATGAGCACTCTAGCCAAAAAGAAAAGCTAAAAATGGCTGAGTATTTTAGCCAACGTGAGTTAACGTTGTTTGAAAAAATAATTGGCTCTATCTCTGCATTTATTTTTTATGGGATCAGCTTTGGTATGCTCATTTATATACTTATCAATCTTGATAAGTGGTAAAACTAAACAGTCAAAGCGTTCGTTTTATCATACCTATTGCAATCCGTAATCATTCAATATGCAGCTGTTAAAGCAAGATGTAATATATAGTTAATAGTTGCTGAGCTGAGATTGATAAGTCCTTATTTTGGCACTATTAAAACTGTCACCCTCTTCCCAGCCTTCTCCCTCAAGGGAGAAGGAGCTAAAGCCCCCTCTCCTGTTGGAGATGGCTGGGGTGAGGAGATAAATTAACTACCTAGAAATCGTCCAACAATAATGAATCTTAGGATTACGTTCAAAGTCTTTAGGCAATGTTGCTCTGCTAATTTCTTTGATCTTCAAACCCTTTAGTGCTTTTTCATCCATTTTAAAATCACGACGATTAGTCGAGAAATACAACACACCTTCTTTAGTCAACAAATTTGCAGTCATATTAATCAATGACACATGATCACGCTGAATATCAAACACCCCTTCCATTCGTGTCGAGTTTGAGAATGTGGGTGGATCTAGGAAAATGAGGCCATACTTTTCAGGTGCTTGTTGTGCTGTTTGCAACCATTCCAAACAGTTTGCTCGTATATAACGATGTTTGGCAGCCGTCAGCCCATTCAAGGCCATATTCTCTTCGGCCCACTCTAAATAGGTATTCGACATATCAACCGTTGTGGTTGATTCTGCCCCACCAGCCGCCGCATAAACCGTTGCTGAACCTGTGTATGCAAAGAGATTTAGGAATGCCTTATTTGATGATTGTTGTCCAATCATCTGGCGTGTAATTCGGTGGTCTAAAAATAAACCTGTATCGAGATAGTCCGTTAGGTTTATCCAGAAGTTTAAATCTGACTCCATCACTTTTAGTCGTTGTTTTTGTGAACCGTGCTGTTCATATTGCTGAGTACCACGCTGTTTTTGACGTAGTTTCAGAGCAATATTGCTAGCAGGAACTTCTAATACTTGTGGAATTATCTGCATCACGTCATTTAAACGTTGAATAGCTTTGGTCGCATCAATTGTTTTAGGCGGTGCATATTCTTGAACATGAACATGATCGCCATAGACATCAATGGCTACGGCATAGTCTGGCAAGTCAGCATCATAAAGACGGTAACATTCTGTTTTGTTTTTCCGTGCCCATTTACCAAGGTGTTTCAGATTTTTCTTAAGACGGTTAGCGAACATTTCAGCATGTTCTGATAATTCAATATCTTGCTGGATAAGCTCCGTTGTTTCTTCAACTTCGACAGTTGCTTCTTGTACCACTTCTTCTGTAGGTTGCGCTCGATTAGAAACAGGTCGTGGGGCACGATAACAAATTACCTGACATGGGATTGGGCCATTATCAAAAGGCGTTGTATCAAAGACAGTTAAACCGGTGAATTTACCGAGGCTTTCATTATCGGTAATCATCGTTGTTCGCCATGCAGGAAAGGCTTCGCTGACAATATTACCTAAACTCTCATAAAGGTAGTGCAATTCAGATACATTACCCATACGCTCACCATACGGCGGATTACACACGACTAAACCACTTGTTGGCAATGATTTAGCTTGTGAAGGCCAATCTAATAATTCACGATGTTCAACTTGAATGCGATCCGCCAAGCCAATTTCAGCAAGGTTGGCATTGGCAGCCTCTACCGCTTTCTCACTTGCATCTCCACCTTTGATAATAGGTAGTCGAGCCAAGCCACTGTGACGACGACGTTCTGCTTCTGCTTTTAATCGTTGCCATGCTTCTTTATCGTGTTGTTTCCAGTATAAGAACCCAAAGTAATCACGTTTAATACCCGGCGCAATATCTGCTGCCATCATTGCAGCTTCAATAACGATTGTTCCTGAACCACACATTGGGTCAACCAAACCCCAACCTTGTTTAGCAAGTCTAGGCCATTCTGCTGTCATCAAAATTGCTGCGGCTAAATGTTCTTTTAAAGGCGCTGGCGTAGTGACAACTCGGTAACCACGTTTATGTAGACTTTCACCAGAAAGATCAATGCTGACAATCGCTTGGTTATTTTTTAGGTAAACATTAATACGCAGATCAGGTTGATGAAGATCAACCGATGGACGTTCACCTGTTTGTTCACGAAAACGATCAACCACACCATCTTTTACGCGCTGAGCACCATATTGAGTATGATGAATTTTAGATCGGAAGCTATTAAAATCAACCGCAATTGTTGTTCCTTCAGCATCAATATGATCTTCCCATGGCAAGTCATGAATACCCTGATAAAGTTCATCCGTTGTTTTTGCTGAGAAATGAGCAATCGGTTTTAACACCCGAATAGCAACGCGTGACCACAGACAGACACGATAAGCATCTTCCATCGTACCGATAAAACGAATATTGCCTTGCTCTTCTTTTGTTTCTTTAATGCCCATTTCAGCAAGTTCTTTTGCCAATAGTGGCAACATGCCACGAGCCGATGTCACAGTAAACTTATGTTTTGTCATCAATCTATCCTATATAATGAGCACATTTTAACCTAGATCCATTCCTTGAATACGAATAAAGACAGCTAACCTTGCTGCCAAGGAATCTAGAACCCAACACAGGTAACACACTCCATGGCACTTAATGATCGACAAAAACGTTATTTAAAAGGTTTAGCACACCCTCTTAAACCCGTTGTAATGATAGGTAACAAAGGGTTAACTGAGAATGTAATCGCTGAAATTGATAGCAGTATAGAGCTACACGAATTAATTAAAGTACGTGTATCAGGACAAGAAAAAGAAGATCGTCTTGCGATGATTGATGAGATTGCACTTAAAACAAGTGCAAACATTGTGATGACTATTGGTCATATTGCCGCTTTTTACCGCCCAGCAAAAGAGCCTACAATTACATTACCTAAGAAATAATACGATTCGTCTTTCTTCGTATAAAATAGGAAATCACCAATATGATTGAAAAACCAGCAATAACGGATCAAAAGATTGACAAGACACTTGCCGAACGTTGGAGTGGTCGTGCATTTGACCCAACAACAGAAGTCAGTAACGATACAATCACTTCTTTATGTGAAGCTGCACGCTGGGCACCCTCTTGTTTTGGCGATCAACCTTGGCGGTTTATTGTTTGGAATAAATTTCAGGATGAAGTCAGTTGGCAAAAAGCGATTGATACCCTATCTCCAGGCAATCAAGATTGGGCTAAAAATGCACCGATTTTAATTCTTGCCGCATCCGTTAACACCTTCACCCACAATGGTAGTGATAACCGTTGGGTGGGGTATGACACTGGCGCTGCAAGTATTAGTCTGTGTTTGCAAGCAACGTCAATGGGCTTAATGAGCCATCAAATGGGTGGCTTTGATAGTAACAAAGTTAAAGCAGCCTTTTCATTACCTGATGATATTAATCTATGGGCAATGATCTCTATTGGTTACCCTGCTAGCTTAGATGAGTTAAATGAAGAACAATTAGAACGGGAACTAAAGGCACGAGAACGTCGTCCTTTATCTGAACAGTTTTTTAGTGGTGAGTGGAATACCCCTCTTAATTCAGGAGAATGAAAATGAAATCAGTGTTACTTCTTGCAGGTCTATTAGTCACAACAGCAGCATCAGCATTTGAGCAGCTTTATGTTGATCGGTTGATGACATCAGGGATTTGTCATCATTGTAATTTAGCGGATGCTGATTTGCAGGGACAAGACTTTAGCGGTGCCGACATGAGTGAAGCCCTCCTTAAGCGAATCAACCTAAGTGATGCTAAATTGGTGGGCACTTGGTTTACTCGTTCTAGAATCCACAATGCCAATTTTGAAAATGCCGATCTATCTACAGCCCTCTTAGATTACTCATTACTGATTGGCGCTAACCTTAAGGGCGTTAACTTTAGTGGTGCAAAGCTTAACTTTGCTGATTTAACGGATGCAGACTTAACGGGCGCAGCATTAGAAAACGCTGTCATTCGTGGCGTAAAATTTTGTAATACAACCATGCCTGATGGCAGCATCAATAATAGTGGCTGTTAAAAGAAATACGTAAAATGTTATTCACTCAAATTAATCAATAAGCCTTTTTAAATTTTTACACCTATGTCCAAGATAGATGAAGATGCAGGATTTACAACTCCCGTCATTCTCGAATGTTTTTATCGAGAATCTATTGTATTAAGCAGATCCCAGCTAGAAGCATGCTGGGATGACGGGATAAAAAAACATGTATCTTGCATTTATTACTGATATCGTCATTAACTCGCTTTAGAACCAAACTTTTATTTTGAAACAAAAACTACAACAACTCGAACAGCTCGTTAAAGATACTATGTTAGCCGACCAATTTCCTTTGCGTCGTCGCCTACAGAATCTACGTAGAAATAAAGAGATAAAACCCGAACAACTTGGTGCACTAGAAAAGCAGATAAACAAATCTGTTGCGCTGCGCGCTTTACGCCAAAAGCAAATTCCCAAACCAACATTTGAAAATGATTTACCTGTTATTGATCGGCGTGAAGAGATCGCTAAAGCCATCAATGACAATCAAGTCATTATCCTCAGTGGTGAAACGGGATCAGGGAAAACAACGCAATTACCCAAGATATGTTTAGAGCTAGGTCGTGGTGTTGCAGGTTTGATTGGTCACACTCAACCTCGTCGTATTGCTGCTCGAACTGTAGCAACACGTATTGCCGAAGAACTCAAAAGTGAACTCGGTGATATTGTTGGTTATAAAGTCCGGTTTCATGATCAAGTAAAAGCCGACAAAAGCTATATCAAGTTAATGACTGATGGGATTTTGCTTGCTGAAACCCAAAATGATCGATTCCTCAATCAATATGACACCATCATCATTGATGAAGCGCATGAACGTAGTCTTAATATCGACTTTTTATTAGGTTACTTAAAACAGTTATTACCGAAACGTCCTGATTTAAAAGTCATCATCACATCAGCAACCATCGACACCGATCGTTTCTCACAACACTTCAATAATGCAAAAGTGATTGAAGTCACAGGCCGAACATTCCCAGTTGAAATTCGCTATCGCCCACCAGCAGGTAACGATGATGAACAACGTGATTACGATATGATTCGTGGCATTGTCGAAGCTGTTGATGAACTGTGTAAAGAAGGTCAAGGCGATGTGTTGGTCATCTTATCAGGTGAACGTGATATTCGTGATGTTTCAGAAGCATTACGCAAACATCACCCACCTAATACTGAAATATTACCCCTGCTAGCAAGACAATCTGCCGCAGAGCAAAACCGTGTGTTTAAAACAGGTGTGCATCGTCGTATTGTGCTTGCCACCAATGTAGCTGAAACATCATTAACCGTACCGGGTATTAAATATGTTGTTGATCCTGGCTTTGCTCGTATTAGCCGTTATAGCGTACGGAACAAGGTTCAACGCCTTCCCATTGAGAAAGTCTCTCAATCAAGTGCAAATCAGCGTTCAGGTCGTTGTGGCCGTGTATCTGCCGGTATTGCCATTCGTCTTTATGATGAAGAAGACTTTAAAAACAGATCTGCATTTACTGATCCTGAAGTTTTAAGAACCAACCTTGCTTCTGTCATTTTGCAGATGTAATCACTTAAACTCGGTGAACCTGCAAAATTCCCATTCATTAATCCCCCACCCGATAAGATGATTAATGATGGTTTCCGTTTATTAGAAGAATTAGGTGCGGTTAATAAACAGCGACAACTGACGGAATCAGGTCGACAACTTGCCAAGTTACCGATAGATCCTCGTATTGCACGCATGGTGTTATCTGCCCAACAACGTAACTGTTTAACTGAAGTGCTCGTTATCGCCAGTGCTTTAAGCATTCAAGATCCTCGTGAACGCCCGATGGACAAGCAACAAGCAGCAGATGAGGCACATAGTAAATACAAAGATGAACGTTCTGACTTTTTAGGGTTTATTAAACTCTGGGACTTGTATCACGACAAGAAGAAACATCTCACGCAGAATAAGTTACGCAAATACTGTAAAGAACATTTCTTATCGTTTATCCGCCTGCGTGAATGGCATGATATTCATCAGCAACTTCATGTCCAAGTCACCCAAATGGGTTTAAAACCTAATCAAGTTCCTGCTGAATATCAAGAGATTCATCAAGCCCTACTTTCTGGTTTGCTCAGTAATATCGCCATTAAAACAGATAAAACTGAATATACCGGTACGCGCAACCTTAAATTAAAGATCTTCCCCGGTTCAGCCCTGCATAAAAAAGGCCCCAAGTGGATCATGGCGGCAGAGCTTGTTGAAACAGGCCGCTTATATTCTCGTATTGTTGCCAAAATTGAACCTGAATGGATTGAGCCCGTTGCTGGCGACTTAGTTCGCCGCCAATATGCCGACCCTCACTGGGAAAAGAAGCCAGCTCAAGTTGTGGCCTATGAACAAGTCTCTTTATATGGCTTGCCTATTGTGGCACGAAGACGGATACATTTTGGCCCTATCGACCCCGTAATGTCTCATGAGATCTTTATTCGTGATGCCCTTGTTCAAGGTGACTGGTACTGCCGCGCACCCTTCTTCAAACACAATATTGATCTCATTAAAAGCATTGAGCAACTAGAACAAAAGTCACGCCGCCGTGATGTATTGGTTGATGATCAAGTCTTATTTGAGTTTTACAAACAACGCATTCCTGAACATATTATTAACGGTGCCGGTTTTGAAAAATGGCGTAAAAAGGCAGAAAAAGAACAGCCACAACTATTATTCTTAAACCGTGACGAATTAATGCAACATCAGGCCGAACATGTCACTGATGATTCATTTCCTGATCAAATGTTGGTCAACCTTGTTCCACTGACATTGGAATATCATTTCGAACCCGGAAAAGCACACGATGGAGTCACGCAATCAATCCCGTTGTCACTGCTTAACCAAACAAATACTGATCGTTATGAATGGTTAGTACCTGGATTATTACGCGATAAAGTTATCTTTTTAATTAAAAGCTTACCTAAATCAAAACGCCGTCATTTCATTCCTGTACCAACGTATGCTGATAATTGTTTAAAAAACATGTCACCAGAAATGGGGCCATTGCTCCCCGCTTTGAGTGAACAACTTCGTAAACAAACGGGGGTTTCTATTGCTTTATCAGACTGGAACCTCACAGAGTTACCTAATTATCTACAAATGAACTTCAAGTTGTTAGATGAAGAAGGTAGCTCACTTGGTGAAAGCCGCGATCTAAACCACCTCAAGCAACAATGGGCTACAGAAGCGGCTGCTAGTTTTAGACAAATGCCAGACAGTGAATTTGAACAACAGGGTTTAACCTCATGGTCATTTGATGAATTACCTGAAAGCCTGACATTAGAACAAAATGGGCTTGAAATGACCGCTTATCCCGCCTTAGTAGATAAGCATGATCATGTTGACTTAACGCTGATGGATACACGCAAACAGGCTAGTGATTTTACAGCTAAAGGCTTACGTCGCTTATTTATGCTCGCTCAAGCCGACTCGATTAAATACCTCAATAAACATCTGCCCGATATAAAGACCATGTGTCTACATTATGTCAATGTGCAACCTGCACCGTTTGGCGATGAAAAAGAAAGCTCACAAACACCAAGCGAACAACTGAAAGCCGACCTTATTCACGTTGCTTTTGACCGTTGTTTTATTCTTGATCAATCCCCTATTCTCTCTAAAGGTGACTTTGAACAACGCTTAGAACAAAAACGTAGTGACTTAATATTAACGGCAACAGAACTTGCTAAACAGGTGGCAAAACCTTTAGCTGAATACCATGCCATTGCCAAACGGCTTTCTGGCAATATGCCTATTACTGCACTTGATGCCGTTAAAGAAATTCGAGAACAACTCAACCATCTGCTTTACCAAGGTTTTGTTCACCACACCCCTGATAATGCATTAAAACGTTTGCCAATGTATTTTCAAGCCATTGGTCAACGCCTAGATAAGATTAAAACGGATCCCACACGTGACCGACAATGGATGAATGAAGTTCGCCCTCACTGGCAACGCTACCTTAACAATATCAACAAACAATCATCACCCGAGTTCGAACACTATCGCTGGATGGTTGAAGAGTTCCGTATTTCATTGTTTGCTCAAGGTATTAAAACCGCCTCCCCCATCTCGGCTAAACGCTTAGATAAACAATGGGACTTGTGTTAACAACCACGATAGTCCTTAATTTATCTCCTCACCCCAGCCCTCTCCAACAGGAGAGGGAGTTCAAGCCTTAGCTTTTTTCTCTTGAAGAAGTTCAAGCCTTAGCGCCTTCTCCCTTGAGGGAGAAGGTTGGGATGAGGGTGACAATCAAACCAAAATGTGTCAGCTCCATTCAGCTTTTGTTCAGTTTACTTGCGTTATTCTGCACTCAACAGCTAACAAAACGAGGAGTGCTGTCATGAAAACATTATTAATAACTGCAGGTTTAATTTCTGCTTTAGCTTTATCTTCACCCACTGTTTTTGCTGGAAACAAACACAATAAACATAATCGGTATAACAGTAGTTTTGAAGATACCGCACGCGTCACCCATGTCGAACCACTTTATAGAACAGTACGTGTTGCAACACCCCAGCGAGAATGTTCACCCCGCTCTTATCGCCAAAATAATCATCAAAAATCATACACTAGCACCATTGCCGGTAGCATTGTTGGTGGTGTCGTCGGTAATCAATTTGGTGGCGGCAGTGGCAAAAAGATTCTAACCGTTGCTGGTGCATTATTAGGTGGCTCAATGGGTAATGATCTTAATTATCAATCACCGTCATCTTCTAGCTATAGTCGTGGTGAACAATGCCATGTAACTGAACGGTACCATCAGGAAGAACGCATTGACGGATACCGCGTTACTTACCGCTACCAAGGTCAATCCTATACCGCAGAGATGGATCGTCACCCAGGAAATCGTATTCCGATTGAAGTATCAGTTCGCCCAAGTAAACACTATTACTAAAGCTAAAACGGTAAAAGTAGTGAACCAAAGCTGGGCAGAGTTCCCTTCCCTTTCTTTGTTCAGCTTTCGTTCAGTTTCACTTTGTTACAGTGAGCGCCGCCATTAATTAACTAAATAGAACAATTTCGAAATGGAGAGAGAAATGAAACTTAATAGAAAAATCATCATGATTGCGAGTGCAGCAACATTAGCCTTTGGTGCGATATCATTACCGGCTTCTGCAGACGATGCACCTTATACCGTAACAGATGGTACTCATCTTGATGCCGACAGTTATAAAGGCTTTAAGCTATTCCGTAACTGGTGTGCGCGTTGTCATGGTACGTATGGCCAAGGCATGGTTGGCCCCAACCTAGCAGATAGTTTGAAATTTATTTCAAAAGATGAATTTACTAAGACGGTTACCAATGGTAAATCAGGAACAATTGGTAGCATGCCAGCTTGGAAGAAAAATAAAAAAGTCGTTGCAGGCATGGACCAGCTTTACTCTTACTTAAAAGCTCGTTCTGATGGCGCTATTGGTGTCATTAAACCTAAAAAAACAAAATAATTCTATAGGGTAAGTGTCTTCTGCATATACCCATTATCATTGATATATGCAGTTTTCAAAATAGCCCTCCCTTGCTGGGGAGGGTTGGGTGGGGAGAATAAAATTAGGTCCCCTCACCCAACCCTCTCCCTGAAGGAGAGGACTAGAAAGCGGCATATTCAAGTAACTTGGGTATCGTTCATTCAGACGATACTTGCACTCTACTCGAATACCATTAAGAATAGCCGTAAAAAAATTAAAGGTTTCCCCCATGTTCTCCTTGCGGTATTTACTCACAATTTTCTTCCTTACCCTTTCACTTTCTGTGATTGCTGCACATTTACCTGATGATATTGAACCTGGTGATAGTGTCAACGATATTCAACTACCTTTAACCAAAACCTCCGCTGCAGAACTTATCCGCGTAGAAAAGAAGGGGAAAATATTATCTGTAGAGAAAAAAAAGGTGAAGGGGAAATCGGTCTTCCGAATAAAAGTCTTACACAAGAATGGTAAGATAAAAATGTATTCACTGGATCCTTCCACAGGTAACGCCCCCCACTAATTTTCATAAAAAAATGCTCCTATTGAAAAAATAGGGCACTATATACGCCATGCGTATACTACTTATTGAAGATGAAGTTCATTTACGTGAACAAATCACACAACAACTTCGTCAACAAAACCTGACTGTTGATGCCGCTGAAGATGGTGAAGAAGGCCTCTATCAAGGGTCAGAATATCCCTACGATGTTGCCATTATTGACTTAGGCCTGCCTAAATTATCTGGTATTGATGTTATTCAACAACTCCGATCAAAGGGTAAAGAATTCCCAATATTAATACTAACCGCTCGTGGTCGTTGGCAAGATAAAGTCGAAGGTTTAGAGGCTGGTGCAGATGATTATTTAGTTAAACCATTTCATTTTGAAGAGCTATCAGCACGAATAAATGCCCTAGCCCGCAGAGCATCCGGCTGGTCAAGTTCAACCTTACACTGTGGCCCCATAACACTGAATCCTACAGCCCAAGAAGTAAAATGTGATAATCAAACGGTTGATTTAACAGCTTACGAATACCGCCTTCTACACTATTTAATGCTCCATGCTGGCGAAGTATTATCCAAAACAGACCTAACCGATCATATTTATGAACAAGATCATGATCGTGATAGCAATGTCATCGAAGTATTTATAAAACGTCTCCGAAATAAACTTGATCCCAATAAAACACTCAACCCAATAGAAACACTCCGTGGACGAGGCTACCGGTTAACCCTACCTCGTGACAATTAAACTCTCACTCAGTAACCGACTACTTCTAGCTGTCAGCTTTGTACTTTCTGCATTTTTAGGGCTTTCGGCATTTAGTTTAAATAATGCATTTCAGGCCAGTGCTGATAGTGCCCAACGTAAGCAATTAGACATCATCAAAATTAGCTTACTAACAGCTCTAGAATTTGATGAAGCGGGCTTAATCACTCTTGAAAAAGCGATAAATCCTAATTTTAACATTCCAAATTCAGGCCTGTATGCCCAAGTAACAACTGGCCGTGAGATCGTCTGGCAATCACACTCAATGCTAGGGATGTTTCTCGCCCTGCCTGAACATCCAGGAAAAGATAATGAAACATTCTCCACCATCCAACTAAACGATGATGAGGCAACCTTACTCAATTTAGCCTTCGGCATTACTTGGGAGAATGAGCAAGGAAAAGAGTTTAGCTATACCCTCAATGTTTCCCAAGATCTTGACACCATCATGAAACAAAAAGCCAACTTCCAACTCAGCTTATGGTATTCATTAGGCGGCACTGGTCTTATGCTGCTCATTGCTCAAGCATTTATATTAAGGTGGGGGCTTCGTCCCTTGCATGATGTAGCCATTGACCTAAATGCAATTGAAAGTGGTGAGCACCAACGCCTATCAAAACACTACCCAAAAGAACTCAACCAACTCACCCAAAACATTAATACCTTACTTGATCACGAACACTCACGTCGAGAACGCTACAAAAACTCACTTGCCGATCTCGCCCACAGCCTAAAAACCCCCTTAGCCGTCATGCGTGGTGAATTTGAAACAAATCACAATACTGAAACCCTGAGAAACACAGCACATGAACAACTCGACCGTGTAGCAGCACTTGTTGACTACCAACTACAAAGAGCAGCAACAGAAGGACAAAGTAGCTTACAAGCCCCCGTCTCACTTGGCGAAATAATCCACAAAATTCTAGGCTCACTTGATAAAGTCTATCAATCAAAGAATATTCACAGAAAATATCAAATTTCCCACGATATCTTCATTCATGCAGATGAAGGCGACATGTATGAACTACTAGGCAACCTACTAGAAAATGCCTATAAATACTGCAATAAACACGTCGCAATCTTCGTCGAAACCCAATCAGAAAGCATTGAAATCACCATCGATGATGATGGCAATGGAATACCCGAAGAAGCCCAAAACGACATAATAAAACGAGGCAAGCGACTCGATACACAAAAAGAAGGCCACGGACTGGGGCTCGCCATAGTCAGTGATATTATCGAAGCCTACCAAGGCTCAATCACTATTGAACGCAGCCATCTAGGTGGAGCAAAATTTATTCTACACCTGCCTAAATAACCACTATAAGGCTAATTAGCTAACTATAGCCCTATTTTTCAAAGTGCAGAACCTCCTTCTCCCTCTCCTGTTGGAGAGGGCTGGGGTGAGGAGATAAAGTTAACTCATCCAATTACACTTTGTTTTACAGCACTTCTGATTTCTAAGCTGCCTGTTCGGCAGTGAACAGTTATGTAAACCACCGCAAGCCCCCGTTACGTTTCTAAGCTGCCTGCTCGGCAGTGAACAGGTCTTAAAAGAGATAGAGCTAGTTGCTATTTTTCTAAGCTGCCTGTTCGGCAGTGAACGTTTTGGAACCGGATTCCTATTTTCTCCAGAATTTCTAAGCTGCCTGTTCGGCAGTGAACCTGAGATTGGTGGTGTTCCTAATTATTCTATATTTCTAAGCTGCCTGTTCGGCAGTGAACCCAAGAGACCAACAAGTTTTCGAACCCCCTTGTTTCTAAGCTGCCTGTTCGGCAGTGAACTTAAGTCGAACCGTGGTTGACCATGATAAACATTTCTAAGCTGCCTGTTCGGCAGTGAACCATCCTGCTTGCCATATTTTCCCCAGAACATCTTTCTAAGCTGCCTGTTCGGCAGTGAACAATGGGGGTCGCGGTGTTGTTCGGTTAATTGATTTCTAAGCTGCCTGTTCGGCAGTGAACAGGTTCATCGCGTGTTCGGTCGTTCTCGTACTTTTCTAAGCTGCCTGTTCGGCAGTGAACCGATCATGGTTGCGTGATGTATCAATGAACAATTTCTAAGCTGCCTGTTCGGCAGTGAACCACTTAATGGGCCTGATATTAAAAGTGATCAATTTCTAAGCTGCCTGTTCGGCAGTGAACTTAAAAATATCGGTTGGATGCAATTCAAATACTTTCTAAGCTGCCTGTTCGGCAGTGAACCCCACAGAAAGCGGGTTTAGATGGTAGTTCATTTTCTAAGCTGCCTGTTCGGCAGTGAACCAATCAGTAACCCGATAATGACGGATGTAATATTTCTAAGCTGCCTGTTCGGCAGTGAACCAGTATTCCTTTTGACCAACAAACATGGACTGTTTCTAAGCTGCCTGTTCGGCAGTGAACACACAGGCACCATCAGCGTCGCGGCAAATACTTTTCTAAGCTGCCTGTTCGGCAGTGAACGATATTATTAGTGAGTCCTCAGCATCTCAAGATTTCTAAGCTGCCTGTTCGGCAGTGAACTTAGTTGAAAAGTCTTTGTACACTTACTAAAATTTCTAAGCTGCCTGTTCGGCAGTGAACGTTCTGCCGTTATTGCTGCTTCTGTTATTACTTTTCTAAGCTGCCTGTTCGGCAGTGAACTAAAAATAACAGCCCCAGCATTAGCTTTTGAATTTCTAAGCTGCCTGTTCGGCAGTGAACTAACAACAGACATTACACGTTCTCAGAAATACTTTCTAAGCTGCCTGTTCGGCAGTGAACTCATCATTTGTTTATGAGCGTCTGCCTTTAGATTTCTAAGCTGCCTGTTCGGCAGTGAACTTTAAATACAATTCAAACGTCGAAAATGGCAATTTCTAAGCTGCCTGTTCGGCAGTGAACTTGAAAGTTGGCCGTTGATGTTGGCTATTTTATTTCTAAGCTGCCTGTTCGGCAGTGAACGCCAACAGCTGATGGCAAACGTAGAGAAGGCTTTTCTAAGCTGCCTGTTCGGCAGTGAACAATCTATTTGATGTTTATCTTTCCAGCCGTCTTTTCTAAGCTGCCTGTTCGGCAGTGAACAATGGATGGGCGCGGGTGTGCTGGGCATTATTTTTCTAAGCTGCCTGTTCGGCAGTGAACGCAACTGCAACTTGCAAGCTTCATCACTCATCTTTCTAAGCTGCCTGTTCGGCAGTGAACGGTAAGCCTAATGGCATGATCGTAATGACGATTTTCTAAGCTGCCTGTTCGGCAGTGAACGCTGATATGAATATTGAGCTATCTGAATTAATTTTCTAAGCTGCCTGTTCGGCAGTGAACCGGTAGCCCATAAATTTATTGAAGAAAGTCCGTTTCTAAGCTGCCTGTTAGGCAGTGAACAAAAGTAAAAAGTTTTACCAGCAAATTCAATTTTTCTAAGCTGCCTGTTCGGCAGTGAACAAACAATCTACTGCAAACTGCGTGCGCATACATTTCTAAGCTGCCTGTTCGGCAGTGAACGATATTTTGGTTAAGCATGACATTTACCCTGATTTCTAAGCTGCCTGTTCGGCAGTGAACCGGCCCTTTATTGCGGTGCTAATGGCATGGGCTTTCTAAGCTGCCTGTTCGGCAGTGAACAGAATCAATGTTCTCTGCAGCAACCAGATTAATTTCTAAGCTGCCTGTTCGGCAGTGAACTTGATACAAGAACTGATGCAGGGCAGCGATGGTTTCTAAGCTGCCTGTTCGGCAGTGAACTCGCGAATTAAGCAACGTATGTATCAGAATGGTTTCTAAGCTGCCTGTTCGGCAGTGAACACAATATGGGAAGACAGACGCGCGCAGACCGATTTCTAAGCTGCCTGTTCGGCAGTGAACTCCCTCTGGTACTTCAATTAGTACACATGATTTTTCTAAGCTGCCTGTTCGGCAGTGAACACTATCGGAAAGAACGCAGCCCGCACTAAGCATTTCTAAGCTGCCTGTTCGGCAGTGAACGCATGCCATTTCGTACCATATGCCCTGCTTGCTTTCTAAGCTGCCTGTTCGGCAGTGAACCAGTGCTTCCAGAAGCGATACGAGAAGCACTTTTTCTAAGCTGCCTGTTCGGCAGTGAACCATGACATTTACCCTGAGGGCGAGCAGAACTGTTTCTAAGCTGCC
>WTAY01000141.1 GCA_013139345.1 Methylophaga sp.
AAAGATAGCTGGACTGTAGAACGTGTTTATTCTGAAGCCAAAGCAGCATTAAACGTTGAAGACTATATGACTGCGCTGCAATATTATTCCCAATTAGAAGCACGGTTTCCCTTCGGAGAATATGCACAGCAAGCTTTGTTAGAGTCTGCCTATGCTTACTATAAAACAGATGAACCAGAACAAGCATTAGCAACACTTGACCGATTTATGCGAGTGTATCCTTTAAATGCAAATATGGATTATGCGATTTATTTGCGTGGATTAACCAACTTTACCCGTGATATTGGCTTGTTCGAGAAGTATATTCCCCGTGATGAATCCCAGCGAGATCCGGGTTCAGCTCGTTTTGCACTCAAAGACTTTAAAATATTGGTAAACCGCTACCCTAAAAGTAACTACAGTGAAGATGCAGCTCAACGCATCGTATATTTACGGAACCGTTTAGCACAACATGAAGTGAACGTAGCTCACTACTATATGCGACGTGGCTCTTATATTGCCGCTGCAAACCGTGGTAAATATGTAATAGAGAACTACCCTCGTACACCAGCAATGCCGGAAGCACTACTTATGATGGCCAAAGCATACAAGGTGCTTGGTTTAAATGAGTTATCTGAAGATGCTTTGCGTGTATTAACGCTCAATTACCCTGGCCATCCAGGGGTGGCGGCAGTTCATCAAACAGAAATAAAATAACAATTAAGGTTGCCGACCATCATGATTGGCAACCTTGTTTATTTCTAAACTGCTGACTCGCCTTCTTCGCCAGTACGAATACGAATAACCTGCTCGACAGGCGTCACAAATATTTTTCCGTCACCAATTCTGCCTGTATGAGCCGCCTTAATAATTGCTTCAACACATGATTCAATTTGCTCATCTGCCAAGACAATCTCTAGCTTAATTTTAGGTAAGAAATCAACAACATACTCAGCACCACGATAAAGCTCCGTATGGCCTTTTTGACGACCAAATCCCTTCACTTCTGATACAGTTAAGCCTGTTACGCCAATATCTGACAAGGCTTCACGAACATCATCTAGTTTAAAGGGTTTAATAATTGCTTCGATCTTTTTCATCGTTGTTCCCTACTCTATTGTTGAATTTACAGAATAACCCGATGTTATCGGATAACGTCGGTCTCGTCCAAAAGCACGACTCGTAATACGAATACCAGGAGGAGCTTGACGTCGTTTATACTCGTTACGATCTACCATTTTTATCACTCTTGCAACCATGTCCATATCACCACCGGCAGCAACTAACTCTTCAAAACACCAATCTTCGCCAATATAGCGCTCTAAGAGCTCGTCAAGAATCTCATAAGGAGGAAGACTATCTTGATCAAGCTGATCGGGTGCTAATTCCGCGGAAGGTGGTCGAGTAATAATTCGCTTAGGAATAACCGGAGATAGACTATTCCTATAGTCAGACAGGCGGTACACTAGCGTTTTATAAACATCTTTTAGCGGTGAATAACCACCCGCCATATCTCCATATAAGGTTGAATAGCCAACAGCCATTTCACTCTTATTACCCGTTGATAGCACCATCGCACCTGTTTTATTGGAAATTGCCATCAATAGCGTACCGCGAACACGAGCCTGAATATTTTCTTCAGCTGTATCAACAGGCTTTCCTTCAAATTGTTCTGATAGGCTATTTAAGAATTGTTCAAATAGTGAATCGATAGCAATCACACTATGTTTAACATTCAGTCCTGAGGCCATTTCTTGCGCATCATCAAGACTCATCTGGGCAGTATATTGAGATGGCATCATCACAGTGCTGACTCGCTCAGAGCCAATTGCGTCAACCGCTAAAGCAAGCGTTAATGCCGAATCAATACCACCAGATAAGCCAATAACAACGGAGGAAAAATTATTTTTCTCAACATAATCACGCAAGCCTGTCACAAGTGCCTGATATGTCATGGCAAGCTCTGTTTCTTTATCAGCCAATGTTCCACTAACAGATAACTGTTGGTTGCTATTATGGCTTAAAGTAACGGGAAACAAGCCTTCTTGCCAAGCAGGTGCGCGAACAACTTTTTCTCCATTTGCAGATAAAACAAATGAGCAGCCATCAAAAACCAGTTCATCTTGTCCACCGACTTGATTCACATACACAATGGCTAAACCTGTTTCTAAAGCACGTTGCTTAACTTCTGCTTCGCGGATCTGCCATTTCCCCTGCCTAAAGGGAGAGGCATTAAGGTTTAATATTATCTCAGCACCCGCATCTTTTGCTTGTGATGTTGGCTCTACAAACCAAATATCTTCGCAAATCGTAATGCCGAACTTAATCCCCTTGTATTCAATAACACAGGCATCTTTGCCTTCAACAAAATAACGTTTTTCATCGAAGACACTGTAATTAGGCAAATGCTGTTTGTAGTAAGTACCCAAGCATTCGCCATCAGCAATCAATGATGCCGCATTATAAAGCTCATCACGCACCACACCTTCTGGATGCCCGACAAGCACAGCAACATCTTTGAGCTTCTTTTTTAACTTACGTAAGCCTTTCTCAACCCGCTTTTGTAAACCCGGTCGAAGTAATAAATCTTCTGGTGGGTAGCCCGTCAACGTCAATTCAGGAAAGATGACTAAATCAGCATTTAATGAGTCTCGCGCCTCTTTGGCTGCTTTGATAATTTTCTTAACATTTCCTGAGACATCCCCAACTACAGGATTAATTTGCCCCATGACTAAGCAGAAGTCCATAGACATTAATTACTGGCCTAACGCTTCTAACATACGCTCACCCATTTCTGCAGGGGATCTTGCAATATGAACACCTGCCTTTTCTAAGGCTTCTAATTTCGCCTCTGCAGTACCTTGCCCACCACTGATAATTGCGCCAGCATGTCCCATACGTTTACCTTCTGGAGCGGTTAAACCGGCAATATAAGCCACAACAGGTTTACTAACATGATCGCGAATATAGTCAGCAGCATCCTCTTCAGCCTGCCCACCGATCTCACCAACCATTACAATACCTTGTGTTTGAGGGTCAGCTTCAAAGAGTGCCAAACACTCAATAAAGTTCATGCCGTGAATTGGATCACCGCCAATGCCTACGCAGGTACTTTGCCCCAATCCATTTAATGTTGTCTGATGCACGGCTTCATATGTCAAGGTGCCTGAACGCGACACAATACCGATCTTTCCTGGCAAGTGAATTGACCCAGGCATAATGCCAATTTTACATTCTCCAGGGGTAATCAAGCCCGGACAGTTTGGACCAATCAGCTGAGCATCAGAGCTTTTTAAAGCATGTTTAACACGCAACATATCTTGAACAGGAATACCTTCTGTTATACAGGCGATAATCTTAATTCCAGCGTCAGCCGCTTCTAAAATAGCATCTGCAGCAAAAGCCGCAGGTACATAAATCATTGATGCTGTAGCCCCTGTCGCTTCGACCGCTTCAGATACTGTGTTAAACACAGGGCGATCTAAATGTATTTGGCCACCTTTTCC
>WTAY01000204.1 GCA_013139345.1 Methylophaga sp.
GATCGAGAGGCATCGTTAAATACAAGACATAAGCCGCTTGTCGCCCAGCAGGAATTTGATTGCCATACGCTTGGCGAATAGCATGATTAATCACACGGTCGCGAATGACTCGGCCATTGATAAAGAAGTGTTGTACATCTGTTTGGGAACGGTGTGCCTCTGCATTCGCAATCCAGCCATGTAGCGTGATGTCATTGTAGTCTTGCTGGAGATACGTACTATTAGTAATGAATGTCTTACCGCATATTTTAGCGATGCGTTGTTGCTGTTGTTCGGGCGTGTTTGCAATGGGTAATTTTAACTGACTGCTTGCAGAGAATTTGCATAGGAAGCCAACATTAAACTGACTTAATGCGAGACGTTGTAGCGTTGTTAAAATATGATGTTGTTCTGTTTTATTGCTACGTAGAAAATGTCGTCGAGCAGGAAGATTGAAAAACAAATCACGAATTTCAAGTGTTGTGCCTTCAAGGCCTGCTGCTGGAGAAGGTTCGGTACTATCACCAATAATTTGCCATGCACACTCACTATCAACTTGGCGAGAAGTGATGGTTAAACGAGAGATAGAGGTGATACTTGGCAAAGCCTCGCCACGGAATCCTAAACTGGAAATATGACTAAGTTGTTCACTTGAGTGCAATTTGCTGGTGGCGTGGCGACTAAGAGCAAGACTGAGATCATCACGGTGAATCCCTTTACCATTGTCTCGAACACGAATAAGTTGGTTTCCAGCACCTTCAATATCAATGTCAATCTGTGTTGCACCGGCATCAATACTATTTTCTACCAGCTCTTTCACAACCGATGCGGGTCGCTCTATTACTTCACCAGCAGCAATTTGATTAGCAAGGTGTAAGGGAAGGGCATGGATGCGGTTGCTGTCTGACATGTCGTTATTTTAATGATCGCAAGGTTAAGGAATAAGTAATACTTCGCCGATTTTAATGTTTGAGGTCTTCAGATCGTTCGCTTGTTTTAATTGCGTCATGCTGACTTGATAGCGGTGAGCAATAATACTGAGAGTATCACCTCTGCTCACAGTATGTTGCTGTGGAATTGTGGAGCCTGGAAGTGGGTTTCGTTGAAAGTAATTTCGAATACCAGACATCATGGCACGAGCAAGCTTGTTTTGATGACTTGAGCTTTTAAGCTTACGCTCTTCTGCAGGGTTGGAAATAAATGCGGTTTCAACTAATACAGAGGGAATATCAGGTGATTTTAATACAACAAAAGAAGCGGATTCAACATGTTTTTTATGCACATTCCCCACACGTTTTAAGCCAGACAATACGGTATTTGCCACTTCTAGGCTGGCTTCTAAACTGGCAGTTTGAGAGAGATCTAATAATACCGAGGCAAGAAGATCATCTTTGTCTTCTAAGCTAATGCCTCCTGCTAAATCGGCAGCATTTTCTTTATCGGCTAAGAGTTGGGCTGCTTCACTACTGGCACCGCGTTCAGACAAAACAAAGACGGATGCGCCCCTTGCTTTGGTATTTTTAAAGGCATCTGCATGTATTGATATAAACATATCAGCATTATTATTTCGGGCTCTTTTTATACGCTGGCGGAGTGTAATAAATATATCTCGGTCTCGCGTCAAATAAGCACGCATACCGGGTTCTTTATTGACTAGTTTGGCTAGACGTTTCGCGATAGCAAGAACAACTGTTTTTTCTTTTGTCCCGCCTCGACCTAATGCGCCAGAATCTTGCCCACCATGGCCGGCATCAATGGCGATAATGATTTGACGCTTAGGCATTGTTTTTGTTGACTTGGTTACCGTCATGATTGGTTCGGGCTTGGTAATAATTATTTCAGCCGGTTTGGGCGTTACTTGGGGAGGCGTGACGGTTTTAACGGGTGTTGTCGTGACAGTTTTAACAGGCGCTGTTGTAACCGTTTTAATCGGATCTGAGGGGGTAATAACCGTTGCGATTACAGGTTTCGGTTTGACCTTTATTTCTTTCACAAGGGACTTTACGGTACTTCTTAAATCAATAACTAAGCGATGTGGATAGCCTTGATTGGGCGCGAGTGTTTGGCTCTCATATTTCAGGGGGTGTTTTAAATCAAGCACAATACGGAGGGTGTTTTTATCCCATGCAGCATAGCGAATACTATGAAGAGGCGACTGGTTTAGGTCTGGTATTTTTAGGTATGAGGGTTTGATTGTTTGAATGAGATCGATAACGATGCGTTCAGGATTACTCAGTGTGAATATTGTATATTTTACGCTACGATTTAGGTCAAAAACGAGGCGAGTATTTTCTTTAGATTGCGACAGGCGTAGCCCTTCGATGCTTGCCGACCATGTGTTTATCGAAACTGTAAGTAATAGTAAGCTCAGACAAATACGGAGCATGTGCTTCTTCCTATGAATTTCAAGAGTGTGATCATTATTTATAAAGACAGAAAATAGTTGCTAAAGTTGAATCATTTCACACAGTGCTTTCGCTGCTGGAGAGCTTACGGTGAGTTCAGCATTACGAGAATGATTTTGGTAGCTAAGTGTAATAATGAGATCTGGTTTTGGCAAAAAGTCGCCCCCTTGGCTTGCCCATTCAATAATGCACAGCGAATTATGACTTAAATAATCATCGAGTCCAAGATAATCTAGTTCTTCAGGATCGGTTAATCGATATAAATCAAAGTGGAAAATCGCTCTATCTTTAAGAGAATAGTGTTCAACGAGTGTATAGGTCGGACTTTTTACATTGCCCTTATGACCTAGCTGGCGGAGTAAACCACGTGTTAAGGTCGTTTTCCCTGCACCGAGATCGCCTTCAAGGTGAATGGTAAATTGTTGAGAAGGACAATGCTGGGCGATTTGTGCGCCCAGCTTTAATGTGTCTGATTCACTTTCAAGATACAGCTTCATGAGATGAACGGTTTGAGCTAGTAGATAAGATTAGATAAATGTCTAAGGTGAGGAATAAGATCCATCGCTAACATGCCGCGTTCACCATCTTGCTCTGCAGCTTTATCAGCAGCCATACCATGTAGGGTAACCCCGACACATGCAGCATCCATTAATGGGAAACCTTGTGCTAATAAGCCACCAATAATACCGGCAAGAACATCACCCATACCGCCACTTCCCATACCGGGATTACCCCATGTTGATAAGCGTGTTGGTGCGGTACCGTTATAAATGAGTGTACCCGAGCCTTTCAACACAGCAACACCACCGTAACGTTTTTGAAGTTCTTGTACTGCTTTGAAGCGATCGGCTTGGATCTCAGCTGAGCTACAGTTTAATAATCGTGCCGCTTCACCCGGATGAGGTGTTAATACCCAGTTATCGTACTGACGAGGGTTTTTACTCAACATATTGAGGGCATCAGCATCAACCACCATGGGTAGATTGCTTTCAATTGCTTTGTGGAATAACTCTTCGCCCCACTTGCATTGACCAAGACCAGGACCGACGGTTAATGAGTTAGCACGTTCAATAAGAGGAGCAACATCATTTGTATCTTCGACGCCATAACACATCAATTCAGGACGAGCTTGATTCAAAATCGGGCTATGAACTTCTCTGGTTGCGATGCTCACTAAACCTGAGCCTACTCGCGCCCCCGCTTCTGCTGCAACACGTGCTGCGCCAGGCATACCATGATCACCACCAATGATGAGTAAATGACCATAAAGGCCTTTATGACCTGTTCTTTCTCTAGGGGCTAAGAGCGCACCATCATTTTCTAAACTGACACGACGTGCAACGGGTGGGAATTGTTTATACAGTGCTGATGGGATTTGCAGAGAATCAAAGCATACTGAACCACTGTAGTTTGGCCCCTCGCCAATAAATAAGCCTTTATTTAGACCGATGAAACTTAGGCAAATGGTTGCTTTTACGGCACTGCCCATTGCACTGCCAGTATCTGCATGAAGACCAGAAGGTACATCTAAAGATAAAACAGGTGCTCGGGTATTTTTATTGATGGCTTCGATGGCTAATTTATAGTCACCATCAATGGTACGGTTAAGGCCAGTACCTAATAGTGCGTCAACCATTACATCTGTAGAGGGGAGAGTTCCTTCAAACTGCTGTATTTGCGTCCCAGTTGCGAGCAATGCATCACGAGCAGCAATTGTTTCAGCGCTCATTTCATCATCGCCGACTTGAAATATAATTACGCGGTAATTTGCTTCTATTGCTTGACGAGCAACTTCAAAGCCATCGCCACCATTGTTGCCAGTACCACTGATAATAAGTAATCGCTCTGCTTGAGGCCAATGATTCTTAATAGATGATAATGCTGCACTTCCTGCACGAGCCATTAATTTGGCAGTCGAAACATTGTGTTGCTCTGTAACAATAAGATCTAATTCACGCGTTTGTTTCGCAGTATATAAATCATGTGGCAAATTAAGCATACTTTTATTCCAAGTTGAGATTATGTGCATTTATACCCATGATACCTGAATATACAGGATTTCAGCAAGAGAAGAAGCCACACTATTCTAGGCATAAAGGCGTCGGATTAGTCATTCTAATTCAAGACTTTATAACGACGAAAAGTGTGGCTTATCCTCTTGCCCTACGGGAACTTATCACGAATGCCAGCGCCGCGTTTCAATGCTTAACAAGGACTCGTCATTGCCTGCGCATTGTGCCTTGCTCTGACCTCCGTGATAAGCTCTGAAACCCTGCATATTTAGGTATCATGGGTATACAATAGCCTGCATGAGTGAAATAAATACAGCTTTGATAATGAATAATTTGCATGAAAAGATGCAGGAATGGGCTCAATCATTAGGATTTCAGCAGTTGGGTGTTAGTGATATTGATTTGTCACAGGCTGAATCTCGGTTTGTATCGTGGTTAGAGGCCGGTTTCCACGGTGAAATGGGTTATATGTCTCGACATGGGACGAAGCGAAGTCGGCCTGATGAATTAGAAGCTGGAACGGTACGGGTGATAACGGTACGAATGGACTACTTGCCAGAAAATGCGGCAGAATCATGGTCTATTATTAATGATGATCAACTTGGTTTTATTTCCCGTTATGCCTTGGGGCGTGACTATCATAAATTGATGCGGAAACGCTTGGCGACATTAGCCAAAAAAATAGAGCAAGAAGTAGGTGAAATGGGGTTTCGTGTATTTTGTGACAGTGCCCCTGTGATGGAAAAAGCGTTGGCTGAGAAATCAGGTCTAGGCTGGGTGGGCAAACATAGTAATATTTTAAACCGTGAACACGGCTCGTATTTCTTTTTAGGTGAAATCTATACTGATTTGCCTTTGCCGGTTACAGCGCCTACATCTGATCATTGTGGTTCATGTACTGCCTGTATTGATATTTGTCCTACTCAAGCCATTGTTGCGCCTTATAAGGTGGATGCAAGGCGTTGCATTTCATATTTAACCATTGAGCTTAGAGAATCAATTCCTGTTGAGTTTAGATCGATGATGGGCAACCGTATTTATGGCTGTGATGATTGCCAGTTAATTTGCCCTTGGAATAAATTTGCTCAAGCAACGGTAGAATCGGACTATTTACCACGCCATGGTCTAGATTCACCCCAGTTATTGGACTTGTTTTCATGGACGGAAGACATGTTTTTATCAAAGCTAGAAGGAAGCCCTATTCGGCGAATCGGCCATGAAAGTTGGTTACGAAACATTGCCGTGGCATTAGGTAATGCAAAGACATCAACAGAGGTGGTTGAGGCTCTTACAGAGCGATTATACTCTGCATCTGACATGGTGAAAGAACATATTATTTGGGCATTAGAGCAGCATCGTCAGAAGCGATGACATTTAACTGTGACGGTATGCTTTATCGATATACATTGCCGTATCAGCAAAGGATACTAAGGTCGCTAAGTCCTTGCCATTATCAGGATAGATTGCCGTACCTATACTCACCCCCAGTTGTAGATTATCGCCCATAATTGAAATGGGTTCAGCAATAGTGCTTTTAATTTTATTGGCGACTTCTTGAGGGTTAAATTCACCATCTCCTTCTTCAACAAGAACAATAAATTCATCCCCACCGATGCGACCAATAGCATCACTATTGCGGAGCAATGAACGTAGCCTATCAGCCATCATAATAAGTACATCATCACCAATATGATGACCATAGAGGTCATTAATAGGTTTGAAGCGATCAAGGTCAAGGAAAAGTATGGCTAGTTTTGTGCTATTTCTTTTGCTATGGGCAAGTAATAAGGAAAACTTTTCCATAATTAATGTTCGATTTGATAGGCCTGTGAGGGCATCATAATGAGCGAGCTGTCTTAATGAGGATTCTTGATCTTTTAATTCTGAATTAGCCGTGATTAAGTGTTGAGAATGCTTTTGAACTTGCTCTATACGTTGTGCTAATGCAAATGAAAGAAGTAGCATTTCTAAGGCACTGCCGATGAAAAGGGAATACTGAGTCAAAGCTGTATTGGGAATTAGGCCAAAATTACGTGCGCTTAGAACCAGCACGCCCAAAATAAAAAACAGCCATGAAATAAGGTAAATAACAGCGGTACGATTACCTTTAAGGCTTAGTTTAATCCCTATCGCCATTACTATCCCTGCAAGGGTGACAGCTAGGACCGAAAGTGCTGGAGCACTGTAGGAAATTGACACTATGGGGCTAGATATAAGTAGTGCAATAAAAGCCACCATGATAAAAGAAAATGCTTTATCTAAGCGAGGTACAGTATGGTGCGTTTGCAAAAAAGATTTTGAAAAGAGTATGGCAAAGATACCCACGAATGAGAATGAAATTGGCACCGATAAGTTATGCCAATAGGGAGATAAGGGCCAAAGTAGTTCAAACCATAATCCACTATAGGAGCCAATGGCAAAAAAGAGTGAATTAGCAAATAAGACATAGTAGAGGTAACTGACATCTCGGAGGGAGAGGTAGAGTAAAAAATTATAACTAAGTAAGCCGATTAACAAGCCGAGATAAAGGGCTAGGTAGAAATATTCAAGGCGACTTCTTTCTGGGAAAATATCAGGTTGCCATAATGTAGCCCCTGCGGTCATGCTTCCTTTTGAAAGGATGCGAAAATAAAGGGTAACGTCTGTTCTTGCCGGAAATGTAACTGGAAAGATAAAGTTGGGGTGCTGGTAATCTCTGCTGGAAAAAGGGGTTAAGTCACCTGCATCATATTGAGCAAGAATTCGCTTACTTGAGTCATGAACAAGGTAAACATTGAGCTCATCAAGTAAAGGAAAGTTAAATTCAAGTAATTGTTTAATCGCACGTGATTCATCATTAGCGACATGAAGTTTGAACCAGTGAGCTTCAGGACGGTATCCAAGATTAAACTTGCCATTGGGAAGGGGGCCAAATTTTATCTCCTGACTTGGAGACAAAATATCATCGATGGTGGTGGTATGCTCAGAATCAACAAATAATTGATAATGAGGACCTAAATCTATAGGTTTAGCATCGCTACTTTCAAGGATGATTGGACTAGAAAAAGCCGTTGAAAAGAGGCTAAGAAGGAGCCCAATAACAACTGAAAGTCCAATTTTCTTCGAGAGCTCCATTAGCATCATTTTCCATTACTTCACCTGATAGACAGGCAATACTATGACTTTAAAGGCTTCAGGTTATGCCGTCAGTTGTTCTTGTTCATTATTACGGATGTCATGAAGCAACGATTTATTGTTTTGTCATGATCCATCATAACGGTAACGTCTTATAGTTTAAGGGAGTTTTATAAAAAGATCACGATAATGCTGTAATTCGCGAATAGAGTCTTTAACATCATCCATAGCAAGGTGAGATGATTTCTTCTTAAAGCTCTTCTCAACTTTAGGTGCCCAGCGACGAGCAAGCTCTTTTAGTGAGCTAACATCAAGGTTGCGGTAATGAAAGTAGGCTTCTAATTCAGGCATGATACGCGCCATAAAACGGCGATCCTGACAAATACTGTTACCGCACATCGGTGAAACACCAGCAGGGACATGTTCTTTCAAGAAGTCTAATGTTTGTTGTTCAGCTTCTGCTTCCGTTGTTCGTGTTGCTTTAATACGATCAACTAAACCTGAACCACCATGTTGCTTTGTATTCCACGCATCCATTGCATTGAGTATTTCATCAGATTGATGAATTGCAATGATTGGCCCTTCGGCTAAAACATTTAAATCACCATCAGTTACAATAGTGGCAATTTCAATAATATAATCATTATTGGTGTCTAGACCTGTCATTTCTAGGTCTATCCAGATTAGGTTTTTTTTGCTTTTAGCCATAGTAGATATCTTTTATATTTTTATTTAAAATGAACTTCTTGCCAGCGATTGTATCAAAGGCTAACCTGCATGGCATTTATACTTTCTAGTTGGATCATGATATGAACGAATTTACGTGGATATTCCTTGCTGCATTAGCACTAATGACGGGAATCGAGCTTTGGTTATCACTGCGACAAAGTCGTTATGTGCATGCGCACCGCGATGATGTGCCAGCAGCATTTAAAGACCAAGTCGAATTAGCCGCACATCAAAAAGCGGCAAAATATACAGTAGCGAAGGGTAAGCTTAACCGAATTGAAAGCATCTTCGGCATGGTTTTGTTGCTTGTCTGGACATTGGGTGGCGGGCTTGCTTTATTGTCTGATACTTGGCGTGTTTTAGCTTGGTCAGAAATGACAACAGGCATCGTCTTTATTTTAAGTTTTTTTGTCATAGGCACTTTAATTGACTTGCCTTTATCGTGGTATAAAACATTTGTTTTAGAAGACCGCTTTGGTTTTAACAATAATACACCCGCGTTGTTTTTATCAGATATCGCGAAGCAGACCGTCTTAATGTTACTGATTGGTGCGCCATTAATATGGGGTGCTTTAGCACTAATGGAAAGTACAGGTGAGTATTGGTGGTTATATTTGTGGGCAGCATGGATGGGTTTTGCTTTGCTTATGATGTGGGCTTACCCAGCATTTATTGCCCCTTTGTTTAATAAATTTACACCACTAGAAGATGAACAGTTAAAAGCCCGAGTGGAAGGCTTGTTGGCTCGGTGTGGTTTTAAGAGCCAAGGTATTTATGTCATGGATGGCTCACGTCGTAGTGGCCACGGAAATGCGTACTTTACAGGGCTTGGTAATAACAAGCGTATCGTCTTTTTTGATACCTTATTAAGCACGTTAGATGAAGACCAAATTGAAGCAGTTCTTGCTCATGAACTAGGTCATTTCCGTCGTAAACATGTTGTTAAAAACATGGTTGTAATGTCATTACTCAGCTTGCTTGGTTTAGCTGCATTAGGTTGGGCATCTGCTGAAACATGGTTTTATGAAGGCCTAGGGGTAAGTACTGAAGGAAATGCGATGGCGTTAACGTTGTTCATGCTTGTTATTCCCGTGTTCAGCTTTTTCTTACACCCAATGATGACCGCATTATCTCGGAAATATGAATATGAAGCTGATGCCTATGCCGCCTCTGTTTCTAGTAGTGAGCACTTGATTCAGGCCTTGGTTGCTTTGTATCAAGAAAATGCGAGCACTTTGACACCGGATCCATTAGTCTCAGCGATTTATGATTCACATCCACCGGCTACACTTCGTGTTGCTCGTTTGCAATCGGAACAATCATAAAAGTCCTTGCACCCCTGTCATTCTCGAGTGTTTTTATCGAGAATCTATTGCCTTAAGCAGATCCCAGCTAAAAGCATGCTGGGATGACTCGATAAAAAACCTGTATTTTGAGTGACTAGGGGTATAGTCCTATATTTTGACTTTCACTCAATTGGGTGAGGCAATGGGTGGAAAAGTCCTTTTTCGAGAAAGTGGATAACTTGGGCAATAACGGCTTTATTGTTCATCATAAAAGTATGGGTGACAGGTAATTCAATATGATCCTTCATCCCCTCTATTTTGCTACTTTCTACAGAAACCTTGCCATCATTCGGTTGAGGCATCATTGATGAAAGTAAGGGGTTAAAGCTCCGTGTGCCAGCAATAACACCTAGTTCAAAATCGACAGAACCCAAACTATTTGGAATGCTTTTCTTTGTTGTGCCTAGTTGTATTCCGGCAGGCCCATTGATTAATTTGAATAGCGATAGCTCGCCTAGTTTGTCTACAACTTGGGAGCCTTTGTTTGGTGGTCCAAGCATCACCACTCGACCCATATTATTAATCGTATTTTTACTTACATATTGCCGAACCAGAATCCCGCCCATTGAATGGGTAACAAAGTGAACTTTTGCTTTGTTAGGGCAGGAAGCTAATGCATTGCCTATGGTGTCTTTTGCTAATGTCTCAATGGGGTATTTGGTTGATGGATAATTAATATTAAGTGTGTGATATCCCACTTTATCAAGCGCTAAAGATAAGCTCTCCATCGAACTATTACTTCGAGCTAAGCCATGTAATAAAATAACGCAGTCATTCGAATATGTGGGGGAAGACAGTAGAGCCATTGCGATAGAAGTCCATTTTAGAATGTGTTTAAACGGCATGTCACTGTGCCAAGGCTATTTTCTTAGCAGAGTTGAAATCACTTTTACCACTGCCTAATTTAGGAATGCTCTCAACAGAAATCAGTAAGCTCGGCATCATTAAGCTATTTAACCCTGAGCTTGAAATACATTGTTTGAGTTCAGCTTCTTCAATTCCATCGGTATACAATAAGGCCACTTTTTCACCTTTTTTATCGTCAGGAACAGTGGTTGTTAGCACTTCAACATCTTCAGGTAATGTCGGGTTAATCGCTGCTTCTATTGCACCAAGACTGATCATCTCACCACCAATTTTTGCAAAGCGAGAGTAGCGATCAACGATGACTAAGAAACCATCTTTATCAAGATGACCTTTATCCCCTGTTTTATACCAGCGTTGATCATCTAGTTCTGTAATGACATCAGCTGTTTTATCTTCATCATTCAAATAACCTTGCATGACTTGAGTACCGCCAATGAGGATTAAACCATCTTCTCCTGTTGGCAGTGTGGCCATCGTGGCAGGGTCAACAATACGAACACTACTGCCAGGCAAGGGCAAACCTACAGTGCCTTTTTTATTGCCTGTTTGCACATGCCAATTTTCTGCAATACGATCTGGAATATTCACCGTAGCAACGGGGGTTGTTTCGGTTGTGCCATAGCCTTCATAAATGGGCTTACCGAATTTCAGACTAAAGCTATCACGTATTTCAGGATTTAAACGTTCTGCACCTGCAACGATAATACGTAATGAATCTAACATTAATGGATGGATACGACGGTTCTTATTAAACAAGCGCAAGAAGGTGGATGTGGCACAGAAAATGGTCGCATTGTGTTGGCTAATCCCTTTGGCAATATTTAATACGTCGGTTGGATCGGGGTGACAAAGTGCTGGCACACCTTCAACCATGGGTAATAAACCGGTAACAGTTAAACCAAAGGCATGGAATAAAGGCAGGCTCGCAACCATCACATCCTCTTTGCGAGTATCTAAGACATCGGAGACTTGTTTGATATTGCCCATAATATTCTGATGGCTGAGGACGACACCTTTAGGTTCACCTTCACTGCCACTAGAGAATAATATCGCAGCAGGTGAGTGAATGCTTACTGACTTTCCATATGCGCGAATTAACCATTGAGCAGGTAAGCAATAGGTGGCCAGTAATGTCAGTATTTGTTCAGGCTTGCCTATGCTTTGGTGAACATCTTCAAGATAAATGGGTGTTGCTAGTTCAAATAGGCTGTCGAGTTCAATCCCTTTCTGAGCCAGTTTTTGAATAAATCTTCGTGAGGTGTAAATCGTTTTTATTTCAGATTTGTTAATGGCTGATAATAGAGAATCAACATTGCTAGTAAAATTCAGATTAATGACTGTTTTACCACTAATAAACGCACCCATATTTGCGAGTAGGCCAGCACTGCTGGTGGGAAGTAATAAGCCAATATTCTGTTCAGGACTTTGTTTTTTAAAGCGACGAGAGAATAGCAATGCACCTGTTAGTGCTTTGCGACGAGACAAGGTATTGTTCGTTTGAATATCTGTTAAACAATCTGCTCCACCATCTTGTTTTACGCGGTTGATCCAAGCATGGGCAATAGGTGACAAGGTATTGGTATAGGCTTGCCATGTGTTGATAGACAGATCAAATACGGCACTTTTTACGGTGGGTGCATGCGATTTGATAGGCAAAGGTTTACCGAAAGCAACAATAATATCTCTACGTAAGCTATTTACTTGGCGCAGTGATTGTAGGTTGTTGCTTGAGCGAGAGAAGCGACTACCCCATAAACCACGAAGGTAGAAAGGCAGAATGATGCCGTCAACACCTTCAACGCAACGTTGAAACCCTTCTTTAAATTCTCCCAGTTGTCCATTTCTGCTAATTGCACCTTCAGGGAATAGGCAAACGACATCACCCTGTTTTAAACGTGTATTAATGGCTTCTAGAGCACCTTTGCTACCGGCACTAGAAATAGGAATAACACCAAAAAGATCAAGAAACCATGTTAAATACCAGCGTTGATAATATTTATTTTCCATTACAAAGCGGACTGGGCGAGGGCTAGCAATTTGAATCATTGCCCAATCTAACCAACTAATATGGTTGCCGAGCATTAACACGCCACCTTGTGATGGCATATTGTCAAAACCTTGAACATTGATACGATATTTACTTGAAAATACGGCACCAAATACATAGCGAACGAGTGATTGAGGTAACTTCCATACGGTATACGTTGCACCGATTAAGGTCACGATGCTGAGTAGGTGAAGTAATACTTGGCTTGATGTATCAGCGAGGGCAAAGAGTGCTGTGAGTGCTAAAAAGCTAATCATAACGACATTCTGAACCCAATTATTACCAGCAAGTACGGTGCCTAATTCTCCAGCACGAGCATGAAATTGGATTAAGGAGTTCAATGGAACAATAAATAAGCCACCAAAAAAGCCAAAGGCGAGAATGTCACTCGCTAGCCATAAGTGTGAGTCTAGTTGTGGCAATAAAAATAAGGTGATTACCATGCCTAAAGCACCAACAGGGATAAGTCCTGTTTCAATGTAGTTGTTAGATACCTTACCGGCGAGTAATGAACCAGTAATAATACCCAGCCCTGAACAGGCTAATAAGCCTTGAATAATGATCGTGTTATCAATGAATAGCATTTCCTTGGCATAAGCAGGAAAGGCGGCTAGAACAACTTGTGATA
>WTAY01000200.1 GCA_013139345.1 Methylophaga sp.
AAAGCTCGTCATCCCCGTGAAAACGGGGATCCAACGATAGTGGTTATTTTCACTGCCCATGGATTCCCATTTTCATGGGAATGACGAAGTGAGAAACAGGCAGCTTCATTGATTACGGGTATATACCCATTATCATTGAATGGTGTAGATTCTACCCTCTGTCATCCTCGAGTGTTTTTATCGAGGATCTAGTGTCTTAAACAGATCCCAGCTAAAAGCTGCTGGGATGACTAGATAAAAAAACATGCATCTTCAGTTATCATGGGTACATGAAAAGGCTGTTCTCATTCATTACAGCCCTAATAGTTTCTTTTTCAATTGATCTTTAACAGGCTTGTCTGATAACCAAATACCAAAAAGTGCTTGTTTAAATTCAAGAGAAGAAATAATGTCTTGTTGAACACTGTTTTTACTAACAACAACACCTTGACTCGGTTGATAAACAAACTCAAACACATCGCCTTCAACAATCTTGTCACTAAACGCTTCTAAAAATTGGTCAACCTCAGTGGCAATCGCATCCGTTTTACCACCCGTCGCCTTGTCAAAGCCTTTTCGTGTTGCTTTCGTCATCTTTTTTGAGGTGATTTTAGATGAAATAATATGCAAGCGAAGCGCCATTGCATCCTTTGAAGCAATGATCGCATCTGCATCACTATTTTTATCATTCAGATACAAACCAGCAACATACAAGTCAAAGACAAATTTACTACGAATACCAGCACCATTTAATACTAACTCTTGCTCATCAGCCTCCAGCGTATCAGGCATGGTTATTCCACCAAGCTCGGTCGCAGATGTAGAAAGAGATGCCGTTAAAAAAGCAGCAGATAAGAGTGATAATAAATAACGCATTTTAATTCCCTTTATTGTTCCAATAACTTAAATTCGCGTATTACGACTCCACCTTCTCTGTAAAGCCACATTCTTTCTGAGGACACACCTTTTCAGTACCGCGACTCTTTGTCGTTTTAATCGTTAAGATCGGCCATTTACAGTCTGGACATTCTTCCTTCACAGGTTCATTCCATAACGCATAATCACACTCTGGATAATCAGAACACGAGAAGAAGATTTTTCCACGGCGTGATTTACGAGTAAGGATTTCACCTTTATTACACTGAGGACACGTCACACCCGTATTGGTTGGCTGTTCTAATGACTCAATATGTTTACATTTTGGATAACTGCTACAGCCAATAAACTTGCCGTATTTACCCGTACGCACCCATAAGTCAGATTCACATTTTGGACATTTACGATCCGCAACGACTTCAGGTTCATTCGAGGTTTCTTCGCCATTGATATTGCGCGTGTAATCACATTCAGGATAAGCAGTACAGCCAATAAAACGACCACTTCGACCCAAGCGACTTGATAAGGGCTTGCCACATTTCGGACAATCTTCACCGATATCTTCTTGTGTCACATCACTACGCTGAACTTCTTTATCTTTGGTTTCAACTTGTTCTTTAAATGGCGTCCAAAACTCACGTAGTAATGGTATCCACTCTTTTTCACCTCGCGCTATCGCATCAAGGTCATCTTCAAGTTTCGCAGTAAAGTCATAATCAACATACTTTGTGAAATGTTGAGCTAAGAACTTACCGACCACTCGACCCACATCAGTTGGGTGGAAGCGTTTCTTCTCTAATTCAACATATTCACGCTGTAATAAGGTTGAAATAATGCTGGCATACGTTGAAGGGCGACCAATATCATGCTCTTCTAACGATCGAACCAAACTTGCTTCACTAAAACGTGGAGGTGGCTCGGTGAAGTGTTGTTCTGGGCGAATTTCTTTAAGGTCAATGACATCACCCACTTCCATAGGCGGTAAAAGACGCTCATCTTTATCTGACTTAGCCGTGTCATCTTTACCTTCAAGATACACACTCATAAAGCCTGGGTTGACCACTGTAGAACCATTCGCACGGAAGGTATTGCCCACACCACAGCCTAAATCAACCGCAACGGTATTCATTGTTGCATGAATCATTTGGCTGGCAATTGTACGTTGCCAAATCAAGGTATAAAGCTTTAGTTGATCCGATGATAAATAGGCTTTTAAAGACTCTGGCGTACGCAAAATTGACGTTGTACGTACCGCTTCATGCGCCTCTTGAGCATTTTTAGACTTCGTTTTATACACTTGAGGCTTCGATGGAACTGACGTTTCACCATATTTTTCAGCAATAAAACCACGAATTTCTTCAACCGCTTCTGCTGCTAATGTTACCGAGTCAGTACGCATATAGGTGATTAAACCTACCGCACCTTCACCAGTATCAGCACCCTCATACAATTGCTGAGCAACACTCATGGTTCGTTGTGCACCAAAACCTAATTTACGTGATGCTTCTTGTTGCAATGTCGATGTTGTAAATGGTGCCGCAGGATTACGTTTGCGTTGTTTTTTATCAACTTTGGTAACTAATAATTTACCTTCTGCGGCTTTATTTAAAGTGACAACTATTTCTGCAGATTGCGTTTCATTATTCACCGTAAACTGCGACAGCTTCTCACCCTGATAATGGGTCAGTTTAGCTTCAATCGCTTGTTTCTTTACTGCGGCATCGGCTTCGATTGTCCAATATTCTTTAGGTACAAATGCTTCAATCTCAAGTTCACGCTCAACAATCATGCGTAATGCTGGGCTTTGAACGCGACCGGCTGATAATCCACGACGTACTTTTTTCCACAATAATGGTGATAAAGTGAAACCTACAAGATAATCTAATGCTCGACGTGCTTGTTGTGCATTCACCATATCCATCGATAATTCTCGTGGATTAGCAACGGCATCATTAACTGCTTGCTTAGTGATCTCATGGAACACGACACGATGAGTTACTTTATTCTTAAGTATGCCGCGCTTCTTTAATAGCTCGTACAAATGCCATGATATCGCCTCTCCCTCGCGATCCGGATCCGTTGCGAGATAGAGTTCATCGGCTTTTCTCATTGCTTTCGCAATAGCATCAACATGCTTACTATTTCGATCAATAATCTGATACTTCATTGCAAAGTCATTTGCAGTATCAACAGCACCTTCTTTAGGTAGGAGATCTCGTACATGACCATACGAGGCCAAGACTTCAACATCTTTACCTAAGTACTTTTTAATGGTCTTTGATTTAGCCGGCGACTCTACAATAACTAATTTTTTTACCATATCTTCAGGATATCTCTAATTAACGTTTACCAAAACAAATAACT
>WTAY01000112.1 GCA_013139345.1 Methylophaga sp.
CAAAGATAACTCTCAGCAAGAACGGATTACTGCGTGCCTCGTCAAGCACTGTATCTTCGAAAATACCAAAAAATTGGTAGGCTTGCCGATATTTATCGACTGTGGAAAAAAACTCCCTTTCTGTGAACATATCTACTTCTATTTTCTTCGTCAATAAATCAATTTTTGTTGAGTTTCCACGAGCAGAAATAAACTTTTCGGCCGCAGATGTCTTGCAGCTCAAAATAATTTTGATGTTATTGTTCTCGGCCGCACACAATAGAGAACCTAAATTATTTTCTCGGGATGGGTATATCCACTCATCGATGGCATCTACAATGATTGTCAACCTTTCACTTCCTGCCAGCTTTGCCATACGCCTTAAGGTTTGAATAGGTAGGTCAGAGCCGTTGAAAGTCCATGAAAACTCCGCTGCTATCGCTTTGAGAATCCCTGTTTCAAGCGATATTCCGTTAAAGAACAATACTGGCTTTCCATTTTTGAGCAGACTCTCTGCAAGCCAACACATCTCACATGTCTTACCTGAACCAGATTGCCCAGTCAGGAGTAGGCCAGGTGATGGCGAACTGTAGAACTCTTTAATCACTTTCAGAATTGCATCTCTCGGAGTATGTAAATCTTGAACATATTTCCTTCCATCTGTCAGCGTTCCCTTGACAATCCGTAACTCACCTGAAACTTGTGATTGGCAAAAAGCAATCAGATTTTCAGGATCTAGAGCTAGAAAGAGTGACTGAGCCTCTGCAATATCCTCATCTGGTAATGCCGCCGTGAATCCACGAATGTTAACTTCCTTTACATCGACCTGAGACTTTGTGATAGAGTCGAAAAGCTGATAATCTCGACCGTTCGTTACAATGGCATATGGTGCAATAGGGTGCACAAGACGAGCATACGATATTGCTTGATCTCTGTCATCATCGGTAAGTTGGAGTCCATCAGCTTTAGTTTCGACAATCAAAAGGTTTCGGCCACTCCGCTGAACTAGGATATCCAAACGACCACTAACACTATCTCTCTTCCTTGTTTGAGCCTGCCCGACAGGAATAGACTGACGACCAACCTTCAAAGAAAAAGTACGTTCAAGCTGTATCTCGTGTAGCTCCACTCCGATTTGTCCAAGCCAGGGAAGAATTTTTTTAACTTTTATCTCTTCTTCATTCACAATACTTAACTGCTCCAAGGAATGACTATTCCTACTTGTTAATATAAAAATATACGTTTGTCAATCATCTACAGGATGCCTTTAATCAAGTAAAAGTAGTCGACTGTCATTCATTACAGCTTATCTGGTTCATATAGAGCCAGAGCTCTTACACGGTTATTTTAGCATAACGGATGCTCTTAATTATCGCATTGGTGAATGGTCAGTTGGCAATCGATAACTGAAACTGAAACTAAAAATAATCATAAATTAAATAATTCAATCAAACGCTCATCCCCAGCATCTATCATTAACACCCTGTAATAGGAATGTAATTATCTTGATTCGCAATACGTTTAATCCATAACTTGATTTGAGTATACCCAGACAAATCAAATTTACCTTCTTCGGCAACATGGGTATAAGCATATAAGGCAATATCGGCGATACTGTATTGATCAGCCACAAAGAAACGATTGTTTTCTAAATGCTGTTCCATCACATCAAGTGCGGCATAACCTGCTTTTTTCTTTTCTTTAAGCTGTTCTACATAGTCATTTTTAGCGTTTAATATTGAGATCCAATAACGTGATGTGGCTATATTCGGTTCATGACTGAACTGTTCAAAAAACATCCATTGTAAAACTTGTGCTTGTTCATAATCACCTTGGGGTATGAAATCAGTATTTGAAGCCAGATACCATAAAATGGCATTCGATTCTGCCAGGTATTTTCCATCATGAAATAGGACAGGGGTACGACCATTTGGATTGATTTTAAGAAATTCTGGCGTTCGCGATTTTTTATTTAATATATCAATGTTGATTACAGTCCTATGTATTAATTACAACCAGTTCTCAAATTGGAGCAAGGGTACGCGTTTAAAGTGGCGTACATTATTAGTGATTAGGGTTAAATTATTAGCAATTGCAATAGATGCAATTTCTAGATCGGCTAAATCTAACGGTGTACCGCGTTTCTCAAGTTCTGCGCGAATTCGACCACAAACATAAGCTGCTTTAGTATCAAAGCCTACAATATTTACAGCGGGCAATAAGATGGATTCCAAATTATTTAAGTGATACTCAGGTCTATGGCTTTTTTCTGCGCCATAGACAATCTCAGAAATCGTGATAGTAGAAATATACTGCTGATCTTTAGATACGTTTGCTAATTTTGCTAACAGATTTTGTGAGGGTCGAGGCTTAACAATATTGGTAATAGTGTCAGTATCAAAGAGAAACATCTCGTCCTTTCCCTCCACTTTGACGTAAAGTTTCTATTTCACCAATCGCTTCAGCTACTTCATCAAAGCCTTGCCATTTCCCCGCTATTGCGGCTAAACCTTGCTTCTCTTCATATTGTTCTAGTACTTTTAGATCATCAAGACTAACAAGTGCTGCAACTGGTTTATCTCGTTTAGTAATTATAAATCGTTCATGCGAAAACTGACTCTTAGCAATGAGTTCTGAAATGTGGGATTTTGCTTTTGCTACTGAAATAGAGGTGGCGGACATGATGTATTCCTAATTACTATGTTTAGGTCATTATGACTTATTCTATGTGATTGTTCAATCATGTGCAGCATCTATCATTAACACTTTGTAATAGGGATGTAATGCTCTTGACTCGCAATGCGTTTAATCCATGACTTGATTTGACTATACTCAGACAAATCAAATTTACCTTCTTCTGCAACATGGGTATAAGCATATAGAGCAATATCGGCAATGCTGTATTGATCGGCCACAAAGAAACGATTGTTTTCTAAATGCTGTTCCATCACATCAAGTGCAGCATAACCTGCTTTTTTCTTTTCTTTAAGCTGTTCTACATAGTCATTTTCAGCGTTTAATATTGAGATCCAATAACGTGATGTGGCTATATTCGGTTCATGACTGAACTGTTCAAAAAACATCCATTGTAAAACTTGGGCTTGCTGATAATCACCTTGGGGTATGAAATCGGTATTTGAAGCCAGATACCATAAAATGGCATTCGATTCTGCCAGGTATTTTCCATCATGAAATAGGACGGGTGTACGACCATTTGGATTGATTTTAAGAAATCCTGGCGTACGAGATTGTTTATTTAAAATATCAATATTGACTCTTTCATAGGCTATGCCTAATTGATTAAGCAATAAACGAATTTTATAGCAATTGCCTGAAGGTAAAAAATCGTAAAGTTTGAGACCTTTGCACAAAGAGGTATATATCCCCCGTTGAACCAATAGT
>WTAY01000059.1 GCA_013139345.1 Methylophaga sp.
ATCGTATTAGAAAATGTGAAAACATGGCAAATACGATTTTTATCTGAAAAGCAATGGCTAGCATCATGGCCACCTGAAACGGAAGATTCAGAAACTGCTCTTCCGAGTGCGTTTGAAATAAAATTGACGGTGGAAGGTGAGCGCGAATTTCGTTGGTTGTTTTCTGTTTTCAATGACGTTGAGCCTAAGCTGTAATGGCTGTGATAAAAAATCAGAATAATCAGCAAAAAGGCGTGGCTTTAGTTGTCGTCTTGCTCGTTGTTGCACTAGTGTCGATTATTGCAACCGATCTCACAGGACGCTTGCAACGAGAGATTAGGCGGAGCGCAAATATTTTTGATCATCAGCAAGCTCAATATTATGCTTTGGGTGCTGAGAAGTTTGCTATTGCAATCATACAAGACGATCTTAAAGATAGCCCTGATCGTGATGATTTAGATCAAGCATGGGCGACAAAAGGCTTGTATTTTCCTGTGGAGGGGGGCGATTTAACAGGGGTGATTACAGATGTTAATCGGTGTTTTAACCTTAATAGTTTGGTGGCGAAACAGGATGATGACTTTTATATTGCTGATAAAGAGTCGGTGGCCTATCAATCATACCAGCGATTATTAGACTTATTAGGCTTCTCTACTGGTTTAGTTGAGCCATTAGTAGATTGGTTGGATAGTGATAGTCAGCCTATCGGCATGGATGGAGCTGAGGATAGGGAATATGAAATACTCTCGCCTGCCTATCGAGCTGCGAATAATTTAATCGTTGATGTGAGTGAGTTGCGATTAGTGCAAGGCTATAGTGATGACATTGTGAAAAAGTTAAGTCCTTATGTGTGTGCATTGCCTGAAGATGGCTATTTTCAACTGAATATAAATACCATTGATGTTGATAAGCCAGAGTTACTTTCTATGTTAATTAAAGACTTATCGGTACAAAGTGCGGCAACACTATTAGCTGAACGTGCTCAATCAGGTTATGATGACTTGGCTTCATTTTGGCAATTAAGCGCGTTGGCGGGAATAGAGATTGAAGGCAAGGTAAAATCAGTGATTCAACTTAATTCTGATTATTATCAGTTACAAGCAAAAGCAAGAATAGGGCGAGGACATGAAGGTCTAACCACCTTGTTCAAACAAGTGGATAAAGAAAAAGTAAATATTATTTGGCGACGTTTTGGGACACTAGAGTGACAGATACAATAGTAATTAATTTTATTGATGCTGAATTGCCAATACATTGGGCAAAGTTTGGCGAGGGCGTTCAACAAGAAGTAGGTGTTTCTGCTTCATTAGATGAACTGGCCGAACATGCACAGCAGCACCAGTTAATTGCTTGGGTGCCGAGTGATAAAGTAAGCTTTACAACGGCAAGCATACCCTCAGGGCAGCAGAGACATGTTGATAAGGTTTTGCCTAGTATCTTAGAAGATGATCTGGCAACTGACATTGATCAACTTCATTTTGTGACAGGGGCTATTGCTAATGATGAGCAACTCAATGTTGCCATTATTGAACGTGAACAAATGGTCGATTGGTTAGAACAGTTTAATAATGCAGGAATAAAACCTCATGCATTATTACCAAATAGCTTGGCAATACCTTTGCATGATGAACAGTGGAGCTTATATGTTGATGGTGATCTGAGCCAATTAAGAACTTCACCTCAAATTGGCCACCTATTTGATACTCAAAATATTGCGACTGTATTTCAACTATTGTCTGCTGATAGTAATGCATCACTGTCTGTTTATGCGCCAGAGAATCAACAAAGCAGATTAAATATACCGTTACAACTTGAATGGCGCGGACAAACTATTGATAAATTAGCACTCATGCCGGATAAAGCGGTGATGCAAATGAGCTTGCTACAAGGTGACTTCAAACCACAAAGTAATGTACAAAAATACTGGAAGCAGTGGAAAGCTGTCGCTATTTTAGCTGTCGTGGCTTTAGGTTTACAGTTAGCAACGGTTGGCATCGAAACGTGGCAGTTAAACCAACAAGTGAAACATACAAAAGTTGAGATTGAGAAGGTATTTCACAAGACATTCCCTGATGAAAAACGCTTGGTTAATGCAAAGGCTCAAACAATACAGCGCTTGGCTCGGTTGGAGTCTCAACAGGATCGAATGGGGTATTTAATGCTTTTACAGCAACTTTCTCCCGCCTTAAAGACTTCAAGCAATGTTAGTTTGAGCCGCATTAATTTTGAACGCCGATTAGGGACGATTAACCTAGATGTTAAAGCACAAGATTATGCACAATTAGAACAGTTGAAAGTTGCTATTAATAAGCTGGGAATGAATGCTGAATTAGGTTCTGTATCCGGTAATAAAGGTGCGTATACAGCAAGACTTATGATTAGGGGAACACGATGATCGCATTGCAGCAATGGTGGCAGTCACTGGTTAAAAGAGAGCAAATAGTTGTGGCCATATTAACTATCATTGTTGTGCTTCTGACTTTTCAATCATTGGTTTGGCAACCTTTATATCAAGGGAGAGATAACGCAAGAAACTCCGTTGATAAGCAAGCACAATTATTAAGCTGGATGAACCAACAGGCCGTTGTCGCAAAACAGTTAAAAGCCAGTTCATCTCAAGTAAATAGATCGTCACAATCTATTTCACAGCGAATTAATGCAGCTGCAAAACGCACTAAAATTGAAATTAACCGCTTTCAAACATCAGGTGAGAACAAGGTGCAAGTGTGGTTAGATAATGCTGATTTTTCTAAATCATTATTATGGCTCGAAGCGTTACAGAAAAAGCAGGGTGTCGTGGTTGATAGCATTACAGTCAGTGAAACAAATAAAGTAGGGTCGGTGGCAATTAGAGCCACGTTATCAACAAATTAATAGTGATTGGTTGTTGATTGTAAATGGGCCATTCTAAGTCGTAATCATTCAAGGTGCAGATATTCAGGGCGAAAATAGGAAGTCAGAGCAAGGCATTGGTTGATGTTCTTGTGCTGATACATTCTGATTTTAGCCTTATTAGGACTATCACCCTCATCCCAACCTTCTCCCTCAAGGGAGAAGGAGCTAAAGTCTTAACTTCCTTAAGGAGTATGGGCTAAGTTCTTAACTCCCTCTCCTGTTGGAGAGGGCTGGGGTGAGGAGTTAAAATTAAGAATGCTTTTATCTTGTCATCCTATGCTTGTTGTCGTTAGGTTTCTAATTAATAATCCTAGCACAAAGGCAGGACACACTATCAATAGTCATGCGTAGTTAGATACCGTCTGGGATGTAAGTACCTGCCTTTATTTACGAGAGAAAAGCTGAACAGTTCGAGAGGTATTCTAACCTGCATTTAGGATTGCGAGCTAAGATCTCAATATTAAATAAGAGGCTTCAGATGAAAAAATTTGTCGGTATTGATATTTCCAAAAAAACATTTGATATTTATTTTGAGCAAGAAGGTAACGGCTCCCATGTTAAATTAAATCAAACAGCAGAGGATTATAAAATCTTACTTCATTTGATTGACCATGACGCCATTTGTGTCATGGAAGCAACAGGAAATTATCACTTAAAATTAGCAGACTACCTTCACCAATCCGGTATAAAAGTAGTCGCTGAAAATCCGTTGAAAATAAAACGATTTTCGCAAATGAGTTTACAAAGAACCAAAGCAGATAAAGCGGATGCCAAGCTAATTCATGAATATGGCCGGTTGATTTTATCATCGACAGGGCCTCACTTTTGGCAGCCTGATGTAGCAGAAATAGGTCATTTAAAACAATATGATACCGTTCGACATCAACTTATAAAGCAACGAACAGCCTTAAATAATAGTGAAGAGGCTTTAACCGCTTTAACGAACCTAAATGAAGAAGTGACGAGCGTCTTACAGGATATGGTTCCTGCCATAGAGAAAGCAATAAAACAGCTTGATAAAGGCATGCTCAAGCTAGTTAAAGCACATCATGCAGAAACATTTGAGTTGGTGACCAGTGTACCGGGAGTGGGTGCCAAAACAGCCACTATGATGATTTGTTTAACCGATGGTTTTAAAAAATTCACGCCTGCGCATGTAAAACAATTTATCAGTTACATCGGGATGAGCCCACGAACATTTGAGTCAGGAACCAGTGTTAAAGGGCGCTCTCATATCAGTAAAGTAGGTAATAGTCGACTTCGCTCAATGTTGTATATGTGCAGTTGGACAGCCAAAAGAAGCAATCAACAGTGCGCGGCATTATATGAACGATTACATGAAAAAGGAAAGCCTGAAAAAGTGATTAAAGTAGCCATATCCCATAAGCTAATTCGCCAAATTTTTGGGGTAATTAAAACAGGAATTCCTTTTTCAAATGAATTCGCTTGATGTAAATGCTTGACTTGAAGCACAGTTCATCCCAGCATGCTTATAGCTGGGATCTGCTTAATACAATAGATTCTCGAGAATGACAGGGATCTGTTGTGGCTACTTCAAGTAGCTTGGTTTGCAATAAAACTCTGTTTTCTCCACGTCTCTGTGGTGAGGTTTTCAGAAATGATAGTTATAAGAATTTCAAATAAATAGTGAGAAGCATGTTTAAAAAAAGAGCGCCCCTAATCATATTTTCAGTAATCATATTTATAATATGTTTATTTTTAACAATGCCTGCTCAACAAGCAAATAAATGGGGGCTTTATTCTCAAGATATTAAATTAAAGGGCATGAGTGGACGCTATTTGTTAGGTCAAGCTCGCCAAGTTGTCGTGAATAAATTCGTTATCAATAATGTGAGCTGGGACTGGCAAGAGCATTCATTGCTTTTCGGGAAGCTGGCTTTAATGTGGAAAGTTAATGATACGAATATTCAAGGTCAAGGTCTAGCTGCTCAAAGTGCATTCGGCGACACTTCTATTTCAGATGCAAATTTGACTCTAAATACTGAAGTACTAAACCGTTATTTGCCGAAGGGCAATAAGTTGGCAGGAAATATTGATATAAAAATTGATTCAGTATCGTTTAACCAGCAGTTAGATAGGATTTCTGCTAAAGCAAAAGTCAATGACTTAACTATCAATACAAAATTAGGGATATTCAAAATCGAGCACGTTAGTCTTGAAGCTAGTGGAAGTTATTCTGATGGGTTTGATCTAAGAATAATAGATTTTACAAATGAAAACCTAGTCAATGTTGTAGTTGAAATAAATAAAGAAAAAGTGATTCTATCTGGAAGTGTAAGTTCGCAATCTGACTTAGCTAAACAGCTAAAAGGCGTGCTTCCATTTGTTGCAAAAAAACAGGGGAATAATTGGCAGTTATCATGGAAGGGGCTTTTGCCAAATTTCTGAGAAAATTGTAACTGTAAAAATGTAGAACACGTAATAAAACCATAATTGTTTAGAATATTGCATGTTTGATTGTAATAAATTGAAGTAAGTCTGATTGTTTTTTATCATAGCTGTAAATTGAAGCATGATATGATACGCAGCAATGTTATCCCTTAATAAAATATTCGACCGATTTGGTAAAAAGAAACCTCGCATTCGTGGCAGGGGACTAAGTGATGCTCTTGAAGCGACTGTTATACCTCGCTCGGAACATACCATCTCTCGTAAACAAATTAGTTCTGCTGCTTTAAAGACCTTATATGGCTTGAAAGAGGCGGGGTATGATGCCTATCTTGTCGGTGGCTGTGTACGTGATTTGTTATTGGGCCACGAACCTAAAGACTTTGATGTGGCAACAAATGCATCACCAGAAGAAGTGCATAAGGTTTTTCGTCGTAGTCAGTTAATTGGTCGCCGCTTTAAACTTGTTCATGTCCGTTTTGGTCGTGAAATTATTGAAGTTGCTACCTTTAGAGCGCCGCCTCAAACTGAACAGCATGTTGATGATGCCGGTCGGATTATGCGTGATAATGTCTATGGCACATTAGAGCAAGATGCATGGCGTCGTGATTTCACTATTAATGCTCTGTATTACAATATCAATGATTTTTCGATTGTTGATTTCACCGGTGGTATTGCTGATCTTAAAGCGGGAAAAATTAAGCTAATTGGTGATGTTGAAACACGTTACCGTGAAGATCCTGTTCGTATGCTTAGAGCAATACGCTTTGTTGGCAAGTTAGGTTTACTATTAGATGATGATACTGAACGCCTGATTCCAACATTAGCTCATTTATTGGCGGATATTCCTGCTGCACGTTTGTTTGATGAATCGCTCAAGCTATATTTAAGTGGCAATGCAGCGGTAACACATGAGTTATTGTGCCATTATCACCTGTTTGAGCAGTTATTCCCACAGACGGATAAGGTGTTACATAGTGAGGTGGACAATTATCCCCGCACTTTATTAATTAAAGCCTTAGAGAATACTGATAAACGAATTGATGAAGGCAAGCCCATTACGCCTGCATTTTTGTTTGCGGCTATCTTATGGGAACCTGTTCGCCAACGTTGGCAAGAGCATATTGCTCGTAACATTCCTGTAATTCCTGCATTACAGCGTGCGGCAACAGATGTCATTATGGAGCAAGTTACACGTGTTGCGGTGCCAAAACGTTTTACGATTATGACGCGTGACATCTGGACGTTACAGCCTCGTTTGGAACAGCGTTTTGGTAAACGAGCCCCTCGCTTATTAACGCATCCAAAGTTTAGAGCTGGTTATGATTTCTTATTATTACGAGCTGAATCAGGGGAGCCACTAACAGAACTTGCTGATTGGTGGACACAGTTCCAGATCGCGACAGAAGATGAGCAAAACACGATGGTTAAAAACCTTGCTCCTGTAAGTAATAAGCGAAAACCACGCCGTCGAAAACGAAAAAAACCAACTGCAAAGAGTGAATAATGAAAGGTGTTTTTATTGGTTTAGGCAGTAACTTAGCCGACCCTATTGCCCAAATTGAGTCTGCTATTACAGCATTGAATGACTATGATGAAATTACGGTAATTGCTCGTTCATCTTTATATTCAAGCCCTCCGATGGGGCCGCAGGATCAGCCTGACTATATTAATGCTGTTGTTGAAATAGAGACGACTTTATTTGCACACCATTTGTTAGATGCTCTGCAAAATATTGAACAGCAACAAGGGCGTGTAAGAGATCGTCATTGGGGTGAGCGGACAATAGATTTAGACTTACTCGTCTATGGTAATAACATTTTAGATGATGAACGTTTACAGGTGCCTCATATAGGTATTGCTGAACGATCTTTTGTACTATATCCCTTAGCTGAAATTGCTACAGATATAACAATTCCTACTATGGGCAAGATTGAACAATTGCTTAGCAACTGCCCACGTGATGGTTTGAAGCGAGTAGAATAAAGATGAATAGAATTGCAGTGCCACATCATTATATTGTTGTCGAAGGCCCGATAGGGGTTGGTAAAACACATTTAGTGAAACGCTTGGCAGAGAGTTTTTCTGGGACAACATTATTAGAGCAACCTGAGCATAATCCTTTTTTAGAGAAGTTTTATCTTCAGCCCAAGCAATCGGCATTGCCAACACAGCTTAGTTTTTTAATGCAGCGAGTGAAGTTAAGTAAAGATCTCCAGCAAGATGACTTCTTTAATGAGCTTCAAATAGCAGATTTTATGGTTGAGAAAGATCGCTTGTTTGCCCAAATAACCTTAGATGATGATGAGCTCGCTTTGTACAATATGGTCTATGATAATTTGACTATGCATCATCGAGCGCCAGATCTAGTCATTTATCTACAAGCACCATTAGCAGTGTTAAAAACACGAGTGACGCAACGCGGAATTGGCTATGAACAACGTATTGAAGATGCATATTTGCAACGTTTGACAGATGGTTATGCTGACTTTTTTCACTATTATGATGATTCACCATTATTGATTGTTAATGCAGAGCAAATTGATCTGGTGAATAGTGAACAGGATTATCAAAACTTGTTAGAGCAAATCAGCACACTACAAAGTGGTAGACAGTATTACAACCCTTTACCGGTAAAAGAGAAATAAAGATGAGTCGGCTAAATTTAACGAATCTTCGCAAAATGAAAAGTGAGCAAAACAAGATCGCAATGCTCACCGCCTATGATGCAAGTTTTGCCTATGCATTAGAGCAGGCGGGTATTGACGTTATTCTTGTTGGTGACTCACTTGGTATGGTTATTCAAGGGCAAGAAAGTACCTTGCCAGTGACAGTTGAAGATATGATTTATCACACTCGAAATGTGATTCGAGGCTGTGAAACTGTGTTTGTGATCGCCGATATGCCTTTTATGAGCTATGGCAATACTGAGCAGGCGATTAACAATGCTGCGCGATTAATGGCTGAAGGTGGCGCTCAAATGGTTAAGCTGGAAGGTGGTGCCATTGTTGCTGATACGATTAAACAGTTAACACAACGAGGAATTCCTGTATGTGCCCACCTTGGCTTGTTGCCTCAGTCTGTTCATCGCTTAGGTGGTTATCGTGTGCAAGGCCGTGATGAGGAAGGTGCTCAACAATTAATTAGTGATGCCCAAACAATAGAACAAGCGGGTGCTGATCTATTGGTTTTAGAATGTGTGCCAGCGGATCTTGCTGAACGTGTAACTGCTGCTGTAGATATTCCTGTAATAGGCATTGGTGCAGGTGCAAACTGTGATGGGCAAGTGTTAGTTTTGTATGACATGCTTGGGCTAACTCCTGGGAAACGACCTCGGTTTAGTCATGACTTTTTGGCTGAAACAGGTGCTATTCCTGCTGCAATCACTAAATATGTTCAAGATGTTAAATCTGGGCAATTTCCTACACTGGAACAGCAATACTGATGCAAGCTGTTGAGCAGCTTGATGCATTACGAGAGCAGGTTAAACAGTGGCGTAACGATAAATTAAGTATTGCTTTTGTGCCAACAATGGGCAATTTACACCAAGGGCATTTATCACTTGTTCGCAGAGCACAAGAACTAGCTGATAAAGTTATTGTGAGTGTGTTTGTTAACCCATTACAGTTTGATGATAAAAATGATTTATCTGCATACCCTAGAACGCTAGATGCTGACCTTCTTAAACTAGAGTCGGTTAATTGTGATCTAGTATTCACGCCAACGGCTAATGTTATTTATCCTAATGGAATGGATAAGCAAACGGTTATCACTGTACCGGATATGGACGATAAGCTGTGTGGGCAGGCTCGCGCTGGACACTTTGATGGTGTTGCCACCGTTGTCGCTAAACTATTCAATATGGTACAAGCTGATGTTGCTGTGTTTGGTGAGAAAGATTATCAACAACTACTGTTAATTAGAAAAATGGTTAATGATCTCAATATTCCCATTAATATTGTTGCTGGTGAAACATATCGCGAAGAAAATGGCTTAGCGATGAGTTCTCGTAATCAGTACTTAACAGCGGAACAACGTGATATTGCTGCTGATTTATATCAGAACCTCCTCGACATAAAAAATAAGATAGAGCAGGGGGAAGATGACTTTGCTTTTTTAGAGCAAGAAACAGTTAAACGTCTACAAGAGTCAGGTTTTATTCCTGATTATGTTGATATTCGTCGCGCAGATAATTTAGAACGAGCACAAAAACGAGATAGATCTCTTAGGGTTCTAGTTGCAGCTCGTTTAGGAAATGCACGATTGATAGATAATATTGCCTGTAATCTTGCTTGATTTCGCCTAAAAAGCGATAATATGCAGTTACTCAACTACTGAATTGTCGTAAATGCAACTGACTTTACTCAAAACAAAATTACATCGTGCCTGTGTTACTCACTCGGAATTAGAGTATGAAGGCTCATGTGCAATTGATAGCAATTTACTGGAAGCTGCGGGTATTCATGAATACGAGCAGATCCAAATATATAATGTTGCCAATGGTGAACGTTTCACAACCTATGCTATTCGTGCTGAAGCGGGATCTAACATTATCTCTGTGAATGGTGCTGCTGCACATAAAGCTTCTCCAGGTGACCGCATTATTATTTGTGCTTACACGACAATGGATGAAAAAGAGCTAGCTACATTCAAACCGACACTTGTGTATTTAAATGAGAATAATGACATTATCAATACACGCCATGCCATTCCTGTTCAAGCTGCGTAGTCTATAAATTATGATTGAAAAATACTTTGAAACCGCATTATGGAATAGCCGTTTTGTCGTCATTATTGCCGTTTTAGTGAGTTTAGTTACTGCATTTGCTATGTTCTATATGGCTTCTGTAGATGCTTATTACTTGGTATCTCACCTCGGTGATTATGCTTCATCTGATCTGGTTGGAGATGCAAGAAAAGTATTTAGGGCTGAAACAGTGACTCATGTTGTTGAAGTGATCGATGGTTACTTATTAGCTACCGTATTATTAATGTTCTCACTTGGCTTATATGAACTATTTATTTCAAAAATAGAACAAGCAGAATCTTCTGAAACACCTTCCGTTTTAGCAATTCATAGTCTTGATGATTTAAAAACACGCCTTGGTCGCGTTATTTTAATGATTTTAATCGTTAACTTTTTTGAGCATGCCATTAGTATGGAATTTCATAGTGCATACGAGCTTCTTGCTTTAGCGGGTGGTATTGCATTAATAGGGTTAACCTTATATTTAACGCATGTTGAAGAGCATTAGATAATACCCCCCCTATTATGGGTGATGTTCATCTGGTAGTGTAATCGTTAAAATACTCCTGAAGATGGAACTTCCGGTAGATAACATTATCTCGGAATTAAAGTTTTAACATGGCTTTTTTTTCCCCTAGCGATTTATTCGCTAGGGGATTTTTTTTGCTTCTTATCTGTGAAAAGGGATAATGTGTTAATCCTCTTTTCAATACCTATACTCAAGCTCATAAGCCATTCGTTCTTAAAGTCACAGTTCAATATGCATCACAGCTACTAATGACTTGTATTCGTTACACATTCCTACCTTACTGTTTTTAGTGGTGATATTGGGGGGAATGTTTTCCTGTATAATGCACCGCTTGATATTGAGTCTGCACTCCTGAGTAATACGTTTAGACCAAAATACTTGAAAGTGACGGTGTTTTTCAGACTGTTTCAATTTCACATTAAAGCGTTGCGAACGTTTTGAATAATTCACTATGTAAAAAGGAAAAAACAAACATGCTGCTATCAGCTAAACAAGACTGGCTGGGTAATATCCGTGGCGATATTCTTGCTGGGATCGTCGTTGCTATTGCACTGGTTCCAGAAGCTATCGCATTTTCAATTATCGCGGGTGTTGATCCTAAAATTGGTCTTTATGCTTCATTTGCCATTGCTGTAATTATTGCCATTGTTGGCGGACGAGCAGGAATGATCTCTGCCGCAACCGCTGCAACTGCATTGCTAATGGTGACATTAGTTAAAGACTATGGCCTGCAATATCTCTTAGCGGCGACGGTGTTAGCGGGTGTGCTGCAAATTTTGGCGGGTTACCTCAACCTCCATAAGTTTATGAGCTTTATATCAAAGTCTGTTATGACAGGATTCTTGAATGCGCTAGCTATTTTGATATTTATGGCCCAAATACCTGAGTTAATTGGTGTTACATGGCATATGTATGCGTTGACAGGCTTTGGTTTAGGGATTATCTACTTATTTCCATATGTACCTGTTGTAGGTAAAATTCTGCCATCACCGCTCATCAATATTATTGTTCTGACCTCATTGGTCTACTTTATGGGTATTGATGTTCGCACTATTGGTGATATGGGTGAGTTACCTGATACATTACCGATTTTCTTATGGCCAGACGTACCGCTTAATATGGAAACATTATTAATCGTATTGCCATACTCAGTGTCTATTGCCGTTGTTGGGTTATTAGAGTCATTACTGACTGCCAATGTGATTGATGAATTAACCGATACTGAAAGTGATAAAAAACGCGAATGTAAAGGTCAAGGTATTGCTAATATTGGCTCTGGTCTAATTGGTGGTATGGCTGGTTGTGCCATGATTGGTCAATCTATTATTAACGTAAAATCAGGTGGTCGTGGTCGATTGTCGGCAATGGTTGCTGGTATCGTATTATTGATTTTGGTCGTTTTCTTAAGTGATCTTTTAAAGATTGTACCTATGGCTGCACTTGTTGCAGTAATGGTTATGGTCTCTATCGGTACATTTAACTGGGTTTCAATTAAGGAACTTAAAACAAACCCAACCAGTGCTTCGGTTGTCATGATTGCTACGGTTATAGTCGTTGTTTGGACACATAACTTAGCAATTGGTGTATTTACCGGTATTTTGATTGGTTCATTATTTATGGCTCAGCGTTTAAGTCAGTTTATGTATGTTGACTCTAAATATGATGATGCCTCTGATACGCGTACTTATAATGTTATTGGGCAGATCTTCTTTAATTCATCTGAACGATTTATCTCATTTTTTGATTACAAAGAAGCAGTAGATAAAATTGTGATTGATGTACATAGGGCTCATTTTTGGGATATTACCGCAGCGTCAGCTTTAGATAAAGTCGTTATCAAATTGCGTCGTGAAGGTGCTGATGTCAGTATTATTGGCTTAAATGAAGCAAGTGAAACATTGTTGGATAAGTTTGCTGTGCATGATAAACCAGAAGAAATCGAAAAAATAATGGGAGGACATTAAGAATGACTGCTGTAAGAAAAGGACTCATCCTAGCCGGAATTGACGGTTCAGATCTAAGTACTTCTGTTATTGATTATACGATTTGGATTTCTAAACAAAGCCAGTCTCCGCTGAAATTTTTACACACAATTGAACATTCTCATCAGAGTGATGTTCCTCATCATGAAGGCAATTTAACGCCTAATATGAAAGAGCACTTGCTAGAAGAGCTTTCAGGTGAAGAACGCTTAGAAAGTAAGCAGTTGATTGCCGATGGTAAAACGATTATTAATAATGCTCGAGACAAAGCCGAGCAAGCTGGTTTAACGGATATTATCGCAAAGCAGCGTCACGGCACACTACCTGAAGCATTGGTTGATTTAGAATCTGAGTTATCGATGGTTGTCTTGGGCTCAAAAGGTGAAGATCACAAGGGTGACAAACAAGGCCTAGGTGCACAGTTAGAAGAAGCGATTAGAGCGATTCACACACCAGTCTTTATCGTTAAAGGTGAGTTTTCAGAGCCTAAGAAAATGATGTTTGCCTATAATGGCAGCCCAACATCAAAAACAGCTTTGCAATTAGTAGCTCAGGGACATTTTTGTAATCACGCATTAGAACTTCATGTGGTGAGTGTTAAAAGCACACTTGATGATGCACAAGCATTAATAGATGAAGCTTCAGCTGTATTTGAAAAAGCGAATGTGACAGTAACCACCGCAGCACTTGCAGGTGAAGCTGTAGATGAGTTAACAGCTTATCAACAGAAAAATGATATTGATGTGACCGCTATGGGTGCATTTAGCCATGGCAAAGTGCATGGTTTCTTTTTCGGAAGCTTTACCACTCGAATGTTATTAGAAAGTAATGCTAACTTCTTGTTAATTCGATAGTTTATAGTATTCAAGTAAGTATTCAGACCTCTAGTTGAGTTTCAACTAGAGGTTTTTTTATGTCACCGATTATTTAGTGTCGTAAAAACCGGCTACCTCTAACAATATAAGGTTGACCGTAACGGTTGTAACACTGTGTGCCACTAACATATTTATGTTGACCATAATGGTCGATAATTGTCTTGCTTACAGGGTGGCATGCTTTTCGATAGTGATTATTGTAACTATGTCGGTGATAGCTATGATTATTTCCATACGACCTTGTTGAATAAGGAGTGTACGAGTAATATCTTTGATGGTGATACTTACGCTGATTTGAGTAAGTAAAGTGAACCGTAGGCCCTGAGTATTGACTATTGTAGCCGAATGTTATTGATGAACTTCGGTGAGAATCTCGGGCGATTGCTACTGTGCTAATTACCAATAAAGCTATAGCTAGCAGTATGAGTTTAATTGCTGTATTCATGAGAATAACCCTCTTACAGAGTACTGTCGAGGTTTGAACTAATTCAAAGACTGACAAGAGCCATAAAAATATGGACATTAGAAAAAGCCGTTGAGTTCCTATCTCTTAATTTTTAAACCCATCGGAGAAGCGCTTGAGTAATTCCACGCTATCGTTTCATCCCTTTTCAAGGGAATAATCATTACTACATAGATGCGCCTAGAATTGAATTATCCAAGCACTCTGAAATATGCATCTTCATTTATCATGTGTATACCCGTAATCATTCAAGATGCAGATTTTTTTATTTCGTCATCCCAGCATGCTTCTAGCTGGGAGCTACTGACTACAATAGATTCTCGATAAAAACACTCGAGAATGACGGGGGGGAAGCAGCAGTTTCATCTATCATGGGTATATACACCCCTTTTCGCTTGTTGATGTTGTATGACAAATATAGGATGTGCTTTGTGTTATTTTTATAATAAAATTCAACGATAATTAAAGTGATTGTGGGCTCTTTGTAGTTTAAGGATAAAGTGAATGAGAAAAACAGACTATGACCTTTGTATTATTGGTGGGGGGGCCGCAGGTTTAGTTACTGCTGCTGGCGCTGCTTCGTTAGGTGCAAAGGTAATACTTATTGAAAAGCACCGATTGGGTGGTGATTGTCTTTATACCGGCTGTGTTCCAAGCAAAACTATGATACATTCTGCCGAAGTAGCTCATACCGTCAAAACAGCAGATAAGTTTGGTATTACGGCTCAACTTGGAGCTATTAATCAATCAGCCATAATGAAGCGTGTTGCTGATGTAATTAAAACAATTGAGCCCAATGATAGTCCAGAACGTTTTCGTGCACTGGGAGTCGAAGTTGTATTATCTGAAGCACAGTTTATTGCAGATGACTGTGTCGTTGTTGATGGTCGACAAATAAGAGCACGTAAATTTGTCTTAGCAACAGGTTCTCGACCTTCTATTCCACCTATTTTAGGCTTAGAGAGTATTCCGTACCTTACTAATGAAACAATTTTTGATGTATCGGACAATATTAAACATCTAATTATTGTTGGTAGTGGCGCTATTGGTTGTGAAATGGCACAAAGCTTTATACGTTTAGGAAGTAAAGTAAGTTTATTGAGTAGCTCATCAATATTACCTCATGAAGATAGTGATATGAGTGATGTTATTCAAAAGCAATTTTTAGCAGATGGTATCGATCTACATTTAGGATCGATAATTAGTCAGGTAGAAAAAACAGACGAAGGAATACGCGTTCACATCAAAGATGATTACCGTCAACATACAACTCAGATAGATGGAACTCATATATTGATTGCGACAGGCCGTCAGTCAAATATAGAAAACCTAGGACTTGATAAAGCAGGTGTTGATATTGAAAATGGGCGTTTAGTTGTTGATTCGCGTCTGAGAACAAGAAATAAGCGTATTTTTGCTTGTGGCGATGTGGCTGGACCTTATCTATTTACTCATATGGCAGAACATCAAGCAGGCGTGGTGTTAAGAAATACATTATTTCATTTACCCGCCAAAGCTCAGACAACGGGGATTCCTTGGTGTACTTTTACCTCACCTGAACTGGCTCGTGTTGGTTTATCTGAACGAGACGCGCAACAAAAGAACATTAAACATCGTGTTTATACCTTTCCTTTTGATGAGGTTGATCGTGCAATAACGGATGGTGAAACAACAGGGATGGCAAAAATAATAACGTCACCTAAAGGTAAGCTATTGGGAGCGAGTATCGTTGGACCTCATGCAGGGGAACTCATTGCTGAGTATGTGTTGGCAATTTCACAGGGGATGAATGTCTCGGCATTAAGTAATACAATTCATATCTATCCAACATTAGCTCACATTAACCGACGTGTTGCCGATCAAAGAATGAAAGAAGCATTAACACCCAACCGTAAACGTTGGATCAAACGTTTGTTTGGTTTAAGAGGAACGCATTAGTGACAAAAAAAATACTCATCATCGTTGTCTTATTAGGTCTTGTAGCGCTATTTTTTATCAATGGTGGCCAAGACTATTTAAACTTTGAAAGTCTAAAACAACACAAAGATGAATTATTGGCCTATGCCAATAATAACTACTGGCAAGCCTTTTTTATAATCGGTGGCATTTATATTATATCGACGGTTTTAAACTTACCCGGTGCTGCGATCATGTCATTAGCCATTGGCTTTATATTTGGTCGCTGGCATGGTGTGATGTTGGCAACTATTGCATCAACAATAGGTGCTGTATTTGTGTTTTGGATTGCACGCTACCTTATTGCTGACTGGGCTAGAAGCCGTTTAGAGAAAATGGAATCAACAAAAAACATTATGGCAAAACTTCATGATGATGCCTTTAGTTATCTCTTGTTTATGCGTGCTGTGCCACTCTTTCCATTCT
>WTAY01000155.1 GCA_013139345.1 Methylophaga sp.
CAGCTTTGGCTGGCGATGCAGACACAGGTCACGGCTATGTCTCAATTATTAAATAACTTATCCGATAGTCCTGATAGTTCGGTCAGCTTTGGGCTCTATTGCTATCAAGATAATTCAGGTCAATGGAAAATTCAGGCCGACTACACCTTAGCAACAGCCGCTCAAAAGTCTCTTGTTATTAATCAAGCTTTACAAGCGAAGCAACATACCTTTTATCACTGTACATTGACCCCAATCAAGTCTGCTTTTATTGAACAAGAAGGCGATCTAAATCAAAGCATATTAGAATTCCGCACCCGTAGCCCACATAAAGTAAAACAAGTCCGTGAAGTGCTACATAGTTTATTTGCTGTTGGCGAACTGATTGATATTACCGACATTATGACAGCGAATTATCAGTAACATTAAGACATTCCCCTAATCATTGGAAATACAGATTTCCCCAATGCCTCATCATTAATCCTTAATTTTATCTCCTCACCCCAACCCTCTCCAACAGGAGAGGGAGCGTTAGCCCCTTCTCCTTTGAGGGAGAAGGTTGGGATGAGGGTGACAATCTTAATAAAGCTAAAATAAGGACTTATCAATCCCAGCTCATCAACTATTAGCCATATATTACAGCTTGCTCTAAGAACTGCAGATTGAATGGTTACGGGTCTACCCAATTTATCTGAAAAAGATTAACCCGCCACTTTCATCTGGTCGATCCACACCGAACCGGTTCGCGTATTGCCTCGTTTTTCAACATCATTACCGACAGCCTGAATTCCCATAAACATATCTTTCAAATTGCTGGCTATCGTGAATTCATCTATTGGGTATTGAATCTCACCATTTTCAACCCAAAAACCAGCCGCACCCTGAGAATAGTCTCCCGTAACAATGTTCACTCCCATGCCCATCGTTTCTGTAACGACAATCCCCGTACCCATCTGCTGAAGCAAAGCAGCAAAGTCTAACTCACCACTATCAACCGTTAAGTTATGAACACCACCCGAATTGGCAGTTGTTGTCATATTCAATTTTCGTGCAGAATAACTATCCAACACATAACCTTGTAAAACACCATCTTGCACAATATGTCGTGTTTGAGTGGCAACCCCTTCACCATCATATGCAGCACTGCCTAGTGCTTTTAATAAGCGAGGTTGTTCATGAACATGAATAAAATCAGGGAAGATCTGCTTGCCTAAGTGATCAAGTAAAAAGCTTGATTTTCGATATAAGGCACCACCACGAATAGCACCAACCAATTGACCGAATAATGAAGGCGCAATTTCCGAAGCAAAAATAATAGGATACGTGCCCGTCGGTACTGTTCTCGCATTCAATCTGCGTAATGTGTTTTTTGCCGCCCGCTGACCAATCGATAATGCCGAGTCTAAATCCGCCGCATCTCGTGCAATACCATACCAATAATCACGCTGCATACCTCGCTCATCATCAGCAATTAAAGTGCTTGATAAGCTATGGCGTGTGCTTGTTGAGCTACCTATAAAACCATGTGTGTTGGCATACACTCTTCCACCTCGGTGGCTGGAGACTGTTGCCCCTTCCGAGTTGGTGATTTTACTATCCACATCAAAGCCAGCTTGTTCACACTCAGAGGCTAGTTCAATTGCCTGCTCAGCAGAAAGTTCCCATGGATGATATAGCGATAAGTCAGGGAATTCGGTTGCCATCAGGTCGACATCTGCTAAACCTGAAAACTCATCTTCTTCGGTGTGTTTTGCAATACCACATGCGGCTTTAACCGCGTCAGAAATGGCATCGGGTCTAAGGTCAGTCGTACTTGATGATGCTTTGGTCTGACCAAAATAGACGGTAATGGCTAAGCCTTTATCATTATTATGTTCTAAGGTCTCAACATCACCTTGTCTAACGGTGACCGATAAGCCAGAACTATGACTGACACCTACTTCAGCAGCGCTCGCACCTTGTAATTTTGCTTGTTGTAATGCAATCTCAGCCGCTTGCTCAAGTGACGCATTATTCATCGTTGTACTCATAGAAACCTATTTTAAATTTGAGATAGTTTATTTTTCACACACGGGACAGCTAGGGTCTTGTCGTAACTTCATTTCTTGCCATGACATAGATAAGGCATCAAAAATCATTAATCGCCCTGCCAATGTTTTACCAATGCCCGTTATTAATTTGATTGTTTCAACAGCCTGCATGCTACCTATAATGCCCAATAATGGCGATAATACACCACTTTCTGAGCACGTTTGCTGCAACTCACCTTCATCTTGATAAACACAGTGATAGCAAGCACTACCGTGGTTACGCGAGTCATACACGGTTACTTGGCCTTCCATCCGAATGGCGGCACCCGACACTAAGGGCGTTTTACAAGCTTGTGTGATCTCATTTAATAAAAAGCGCGTTGCAAAGTTATCGCTACAATCCACAATGACATCAGCCTCTTTTACTATCGCTGTTAATGCGTGTGTATCTAATCGGCTTGTTTTTATTTCAAGCTGGCAATTACTATTAATCTCTTTCATACTCTCGGCTGCAGATTCAACCTTGAGTCGGCCAATATCCTTTTCACTATGAATAATTTGTCGTTGAAGGTTAGACACTTCAACAATGTCATCATCCACCAGCGTTAAATGTCCGACTCCAGCAGCTGCTAAATACATTGCCACAGGTGAGCCTAAGCCACCAAGACCAATAACTAATACACGGCTATCTAAAATCTTTTGCTGACCAATAATATCAATTTGAGGCAATAATATCTGGCGGCTATAACGTAATAATTGATCGTCATTCATAATGTGTATGTGGAAAGTAATCTAAAGTTAAGACTTCCCATTATAACGGCAGTTGTCCAACAGTGACGCGATCATTATCACCATAATCTTTATGGGATGAAATTGTGATAAACCCTGCCGCAAAGAATAGTTCCTGCACCTGTTTGGCTTGATGATAACCATGCTCAATAAATAACCACCCCTCAGGCTTTAAACAGTGTTTCGCTTGCACAATGATTTCTCGAATATCATCTAGGCCATCGGCTCCTGAAGCAAGCGCAGTAATGGGTTCAAAACGTACATCACCTTGAGATAAATGCTCATCATCCGCTTCAATATAAGGTGGATTACTCACAATCATATCTAAGCAATGAACGGAAATGGCGCTAAGCCAAGAGCCCTGCCAAAATTGGACATTGTTCAATTGATTATTTGAGGCATTATATTTAGCAACAGCTAAAGCGGCCGGTGATGCATCACTCGCAAAGACCGTGCAGTTCGCTTCTTCCGAAGCTAAAGATAGAGCAATGGCGCCCGAGCCTGTTCCCAAGTCAGCGATTGTCATTTGTGGTGTTAACTTTTCGAGAGCAAGAGAGACTAATAATTCAGTATCAGGCCTTGGAATTAGCGTATCAGCCGTTACTTTTAGATCTAAAGTCCAAAATCCTCGTTGCCCAGTTAAATGAGCGACAGGCTGGCCGTTCTGACGTTGCGCTATTAGCTGCTCAAACAGCTGTTGTTGTTCATTACTTAATTCTTTCTCAGGCCATGTGTGTAAATAGCTTGTTACACATTCCAAACTATGACAAAGCAAAACTTGGCAATCAATGCTTGGGCTATCTGAGTCAGTAAGTGCTGTCTGGCCATAGTTTAATGCATCAGCAATGTTCATTACACAATAACAGCGATCAAAAGCCCTACAACAACCACCGCCAACCCCATGGTGATATTTTTTAACATGCTCACTTGCTCGGTAAGCTTATCTAATGCTTCTTCATCTTGTTCAAGCAATGTTTGTGCAGCAAGTTGCTTTGTTACCATACTATTAACAATTGGGTTCAACTCCGTATTGGTATGTTGCTCTAGAGAAAGGTTTATTATTCCCTCGATCTCATCACGTGTTGGACCACTCTGTTGAGGCTCAGGGATTGAAGCAGCTATCTTCTCTTCAATTATCGGTAACACTGTCGTCGCAAGATTAGTGTCTAAATATTCTGCACAAATCGACGGGATCAGTTGTTCTAGTTGTGCACTTAATTGTGTGCCAAGATCTTCTTCTTGCTCAGCAAGCCACTCATCGCCTTTCTCAGATAAAAACGTTGTCACTTGTGCGGTAATATTGGCTTCATTCACCACCAGCTGTACAGCCTGTGATGCGGCATCCATCGCTGTTTCCTGAACCGCTACTGCACAGGCTTGTTTCGCTGTCTTTTCTGCAACTTGTTCTGTTTTAGCTGTTAATGTTCCTGTGAATTCTGCTAATACTTTTTCCAGCTGGGCATTCACTTGAGCTTCAATAAGGTTCTCAGCCATATCTCCTGCTATTTGTTGGCTAATATCTTCTGCTATCTCACGCACCTCTTTCTTCACGTTTGGTAATAACGTTTTCTCAACCGCGGCAAGAACTGTAGCAATCAATGCTTCCTCATCAAATTGAGGTTCAGTTGCCACCTCAACCTGTGTAAGTTCAATGGTTGGTTCTGGTGTCGAACTTTCTACTTGAGATAAAACTGCAGCTAAGGCTTCAGCAGCGGGCGGCTTCGTTAGCGCTGTAACAGCCCCAACATTAATCGCCTTGTTTTTATCTTCTTCGGTATCATTTCCAGTACAAATAATAACGGGAATACCACTTAGCTTAGGGTTCGCTTTAATTCTTCGGGTCGCTGTTAGTCCGTCCATTCCACCCATCATGACATCCATAAAAATAATGTCTGGCCGAACACTGTCAGTCAGCAAATAATCAATTGCTTCCTCACCACTACCTAGTTCAACCACATCAAATTGATATGTTCTCAGCAATTTTTTTAATGTCATGCGTGCAACACGAGAATCATCCACTACTAACGCTATTCTTTGCATACTTATTACCTTAAAAATCTTTGCTTTATGCTCTTACCATACTCGGTAAGCATCTAAATTTACTTTCGTTACATACTGTCCCAACATAATGACTTCACCTTGATAGCGTTGCTGCATATCACTGGCGAACTCAAAAAAGTATGTCCGTTGAAACTGTATCCGTCCTTGGCTATTTCGTTTAAGTCTTAATTTTTTCCAACCCACGGTATCATTTAAAAATGTGACCTCTGCTCGGTTACAACTGTTTTTGGCCGCTTGAATGGCAGTTTCCGCTGCACCTCGACTGTCCCACCAAAACCATGCTAGGCCAAACAATAATAAAATGGTTAAACCATTATCAATCACCCTAAGTCTCCCCACATTGTCTGCACAACAGCTAATGCAGCTACTGTTGCTGTTTCTGTTCTTAAAATTCGTGGTCCAAACCTAACAGCTTGAAAACCAGCTCCCTTTGCTTGCTCTATCTCTTGTTCACTCAATCCACCTTCTGGACCAATCAATAGTGCAATATCCTTGTGTTTTTCTAAACTCATAAATCCTGTATCTGCTAACGGGTCTAATACTAACTGACATATTACCTTATTATTACTCAGTACATCTTCTAAGGATTGAATTTGCGTTAACTCTGGCAACACACTGCGACCACTTTGTTCACATGCACTCACCATCACCCCTTGCCAATGCGCTAAACGTTTATCTGAACGCCCTCCAGATAGTTGCACATTACAACGCTCCGTCACCACGGGAATAACTTTATTAACACCTAGCTCGACTGCTTTTTGTAGAGCATAGTCCATGCGCTCTCCACGTGAAATACCCTGTAATAAGGTGATATCGAGTGGTGATTCATTGCTAACTTCAAGTCTCTCACCTAAACGAACAGAAGATTCACGCTTGGAAACATGCTCAAGGCTAGCTTCCACTTCTAAACCTCGTCCATCAAACAAACGTAAAACATCACCTTGTTTCAAGCGCAATACTTGCACTGCATGGCGGTGAGCAGCATCAGGCAAGGTAAACAGTTCATTCTCGGTGTTCAGCTCTGGACAATAAAATCGTGTAATTCGCATTTATCTGCATCTATATTTAATTAGTAACTAGTGCTTAGTTTACAGGGTGATCCATACTGATTAAATAAATGACTCTATTTTGCTCATAATGATAGAAAACGTTTTATAGAAGGATTGCTATACTCACGCCATGAATATTGATTTAAACCAGATAAAAGAGATTGTAATAACCTCTAGTAAAGAGTTTATTCTTCCACGCTTTAATGCTGTTGAGCGCGCTTATAAACCTGATGGCAGCATTGTCACTGAGGCTGATCTTGTTATGCAAGAGCAGTTAATCTCTCGGTTAAATGAGGCCTATCCTGACATCGAACTGTTGGGTGAAGAAATGACCTGCGAGCAACAGCAATCATTATTAACATCAGGTAAAGCATTATGGTGTGTTGATCCTGTTGATGGCACCAGTAACTTTGCGGCTGGTTTACCTTATTTCTCTGTTTCGTTAGCCTTAATCGAAAAGGGGAAAGTTACGTTAGCTATCGTATATGACCCTATCCGTGATGAATGTTTTTCAGCCCAACGCGATCAGGGAGCCCATTTGAACGGACAGAAACTATCCGTAAAAGAAACAGGCTTATCATTAAAAAAGGCAATTGCTCTTCTTGATTTCAAACGCCTAACGCCTGAACTCGCTACACAGTTAGTAACAGAGTTCCCTTATGCATCACAACGAAGCTTAGGCTCTATTGCTTTAGAATTGTGTTGGATTGCCGCTGGGCGTGGTCACATTTATCTTCATGCAAAACAACATTTATGGGATTATGCCGCTGCACAACTTATATTAAGTGAAGCGGGTGGATACGCTTGTACTCTCGAGGGTAAGTCATTATCGAGCAATCAACTCAAGCCATGTTCGACGATTGCAGCACTCGATAAGTCCCTCTTTATAAAATGGTGTAACTATTTAAATGTGTCGCCAACATAAATTATGATTTATCCCGATTGGCCAGCCCCAGAGTCGATAAAAGCCATAAGTACCACGCGACAAGGTGGCTTTAGTCTGCCTCCTTATAATGAGCTTAATTTAGGCGATCATGTCGGTGACAATGCAGAAACGGTTGGCAAAAATAGAGACTCACTCATTCTTCAAGCGTCTCTACCAGAAGCACCTCGCTGGTTAAAACAGGTGCATGGAACAACCGTCTCTTTTGCATCATCATGGCAGCAAGGTGATGAAGCCGATGCCATCATCAGTAGTCACCCTAATCAAGTATGTGCAATTATGACCGCAGACTGTTTACCTATCTTATTATGCAATCAAGCAGGCGATCAAGTTGCCGCCATTCATGCTGGCTGGCGAAGCTTGGCGGCAGGGATTATCGAAAAAACAGTATCGCACTTTGATTGTCCTACTCACGAAATAATGGCTTGGTTAGGTCCCGCCATTGGCCCATCACAGTTTGAAGTTGGCAACGATGTCTTCCATGCCTTTACCTCTCATTCCTCCGACGCTGCGATCGCACTTCAACAGATAGATCCCAAGCATTACCTCGCTGATATTTACCTTTTGGCAAAACAGCGGCTTAACGATTTAGACATTCATGCCATTTATGGGGGAGAACGCTGTACGGTCTCTGAGCCAGCACATTTCTTTTCTTATCGACGTGACGGTATTACGGGCCGAATGGCATCAATGATCTGGATTGCTCCTAAATAAGGTATGATCTCCTAATTAACACCCCATAGCTGGAATGAGATGGAATTATTACTTTGGATTATTAGCTTTAGCCTCATTGGTGGCTTATTAAGTGTCGTATTTGCATCGTCATTTCTCTTATTATCTGAAAAATCCCGTAATATTGCAGTCCCCCACTTAGTTAGCTTTGCTATTGGTGCTTTGCTTGGTGCCTCATTATTAGGCTTAATTCCACATGCACTATCTCCTGAATTTGGTGTTGATCCCCATGATATTGGTTTAACCTTATTGCTTGGCTTACTTAGCTTCTTTGTACTGGAAAAGCTTGTGCTTTGGCGCCATTGTCACCATGATCATTGTGATGTTCATGATCCAGAATCAGCAGGCCATAATCATGACAATAAAGCGAAAGCGGCTGGTACATTAATTGTTATCGGCGACGGTATCCATAACTTTGTTGACGGTATTTTAATTGCCGCTGCGTTTTTAACCGATACCCACCTTGGTATTGTTACTGCTCTTGCGATCGCGGCACATGAAATCCCACAGGAACTTGGTGATTTTGTCATTCTGTTACACAGTGGTTATAGCCGTAAAAAAGCACTTCTCTTCAATGTTTTATCAAGCCTAGGTACTGTTGTCGGTGCTGTTATTGCTTATTTCCTATTAGCCGATATGCAACACTTATTACCTTATATTCTAGTTATTGCAGCCTCTAGCTTTATCTATATTGCCGTCGCCGATCTGATACCCGGCCTACATCAAAAAGTGAGGCCATTAGAAACACTACAACAAGTCTCATTGATTGCGGCAGGTACTATTTTTATCTATATTGCACATAGCACGTTGCATTAAATCCATGTCACCACCTATCAAAAAAATTCTAATTATTGGCCCATCATGGATTGGCGATATGGTGATGGCGCAATCATTATTTAAAGCATTAAAAGCCGATAATCCTAATGCAACGATTGATGTCTTAGCCCTCGCATGGACTAAGCCCCTATTAGACCGCATGCCAGAAGTAAATAAAGCGATCACCATGCCGATCAGCCATGGCGTATTTGGTTGGAAAATGAGAAAGCAGATTGGTCACGAATTGCGACAAGAACAGTATGACCAAGCGATTGTGTTACCAAACTCATGGAAGTCAGCATTAATTCCTTGGTTCGCTAATATTCCAGTGAGAACAGCTTGGCGTGGTGAAATGCGTTATGGTCTGATAAATGACCTTCGCGTTTTAGATAAAGAAACAGTGCCAATGATGGTGCAGCGTTATGTGTCTCTTGCCTATCCTGCATCGCAATCAAACATCGCACCTAGTTATCCAGCGCCATTAATGATTGCTGAAGATATAAAGGCAACATTCCAAATTTCACAAAATGCCAATCAACAGCGGCTAATATTTTGCCCAGGGGCTGAGTTTGGACCTGCCAAACAGTGGCCATCCAGTCACTTTGCTGACTTAGCATCCACGCATTTAGAACAAGGCTGGCAGTTGCTAATTTTAGGTTCTGAAGCAGATAAAAAGATATCCGAAGAGATCATCGGATACATTCCCTCTGAATATCAAAATTCTGTATTCAACTTATGTGGAAAAACGGCATTAAGTGACGCGATTGATTTACTTGGAACCGCTGATTTAGTTGTGTCTAATGATTCTGGATTGATGCATATCACCGCGGCATTACAGAAAAACTTAACGGTTATTTATGGCCCAACATCACCAAGCTTCACGCCGCCGTTAGCAAGTAATTCTCACATTGTTCAATTAGATGTAGAGTGCGGCCCCTGCTTCCAAAAATCCTGTCCTGAAGGTCATCACAAATGCATGCGTGATCTAACAAGTGATATCGTGATTGAGCGAACAAAGAAAGCCTAGTTAACCTTGCCAGCTGTTTTCGCGACGATTTTCTTAAAGACCTCAAATGCAGACATCTTTCTGATTTGATCATTTCGGTTATCAACCAAGCCATAACCCGGTGCAATTAATTGATGCCAATAGACTCTATCCACCTCTCCACTTTGTAGCGCAATCGTTAAATAGTCTCGCATATACTCAGCATAGGTTTGCTCATCAATGCATTCGGTTTCACTGGTAGGCGCATAGGGCGCAGTGCCTGATAAAGGCCAATTAACTTCCGTTAAGTACAGTTTATCGCTCACTTTACGTGATAACCGCATTATATTTCTCAATACTCTAATTTTAAATTGAGTATCAAAGATCCAATATTGAGGGTTGTATGGCGAGCCTCTTCTATCCACATAAAGCAAAGCAGATAAAGCATCAAACTTTATTTTCCTGAAATTAAATAGCGCGTTTGTCGTGTAATAATATTCAAAATCAATCACACTTGGACCGATTAATTCTATCTTTGGAAAATCATTATCTCGTGCAGCTTGAACACATTGATAAAAGGCAAGATATTCGCTCATGGAAAAGAATCCCCATTTAGCTCGATTAACGGCATTACCTATTTGGAATTCATTTACGTTGTCTTTTAATGCATGAAAAATACGTTTTACATCGTGTTCTAACAGCTCATGATCTTCGATATGCTCACGATCTTGTAGAATGTTAATCACAATATTCTTACCGGTAAACCCCTCAATAAACGCAACATATTCATCAAGCTTCTCCATTTCCCAGAGTGGTATTCGGATAATTAAATGTGACACGCCTAGCTCGTCCACAAGACGATACTGCTCACTGCCTTTGTCTAAATTTACGCCTAAACCAATTTCACAGTTCTTTTTATCTGTCCGCACAAAAAGATGGGCAATCATGATGACAGGGAATAGCACGAGAAAAAGTAAGAACATACTTATATACGAAAAAATATGCTTCTTCTTCTGCTGTCGTTTGTAAGCTCTATCTTTAATGATATGGGGCTGGTCTGAATAGCTATCCCAATGAAAAGGTGATTTCATTATTATGTTCTTTAAATGCTTAAAATTAAGGTGTATCTTACTCTTACTGAATTGTGGTTAGATGCAGTTTATTTTAACGGTGAATTCACGTTGCAAGTGCAACAGTCTTAGTTTTAAATAACACTTCGTAAGGTGTTCTGAAGTTTAAACATTTTCGTGGTCGGTGATTTAATTTCTCAACGGCTTGATGAATTATAGCATCACTGATCTGATGAAAGTTACATCCTTTTGGAATAAAACGTCTTGCTTTAGCAGGTCAACAGAAAACTGATCGATTATTTGATAAAGAAAAAAACTACCTTCAGTTAACGTCTATTCTTGAGAATATCAGCTAGCTTCGCCTCTATTTCTTGGTAAAGAGCTGAACTGTATTGATCAGGAACTTGAATATTGCTTTGTTTTGATGCATCATTGACCGTCGCCCACCGCTTAGGACTTGCAAACTGACTTGAGCCAAAAAAAGATAAGGTATGAATATTTAATGCACCGGCCAAATGCATCGGCCCAGTTGAGGTGCTAACAAATACATCAACATTATTAAGTAACTGGCAAAATGAGAGTAATGAATTACTTGAGTTGATAAGCTCGGCATCAAAGTCTAAATGCTGTTCAATATACCGCTTATTTTTATTATCATCTGGGCCGAAAGTAAATAAGATCCTTATATTATCTTTTTCACTCAATGACCGAGCTAAATTTAAATAATCATCCAAACGTAGATTGCCATCACTACTCCCACCGGAACCAGAATGAAATGCAACCGTTCTAACCTTTGTTGCCGCCGCTAGGTCTTTAGAAAAATGAAGTAGCGGCCTTTCAAAATCATAACTTACGTTTAGATCGATAAGAGCTAATAAATCAATATTATATTGCCATTCGGTTTTAATGGCTTCGCTACGAGCTTGCCTTACAGTGTTATTAAAAAAGGCTTGAGCAAACTTTGTGGCAGGTGAAATTCGTGTTTTTATGCGAGCTAAAAATAATACCCATGCTAAGTGAGTATCAATAAAACAGGAGATGCTGACATCAATATTTCTAGCCTTAATGGCCTTAACCAGCGCTCCTGTTTCTTTTGTATATAAAATCACATCATCAATGGTATCTATAGACTGTGCTAACTCATAGTTTACTCTCGACACTAACACTGTGATGCGATGATTACTCTGAGACTTTATTATTTTCAGCATTGGCAAGATGGTAATAAAATCACCAATCTTGTCATGGCGTGTAATTAATAAGTTCATCACTTCGACTCATTATTTATTTCATATAACTTAATATATTTATAAAAATTCGTAGCCATATGGGAAAAGGCAATAATTAAACCTGGCATACCATCTAAAAAACCGCGTTTGAAAAAATAGGTTTTGATAAATGAGAAGATGCCACTAACCACAGCTTTTAAAGGTGACGAACTCTTTTTACCCTGATTATCTACAGCATAAAGAGATGAATACTTATCTAATTTGGTAATAAAATCAGATATCGAACTGTATGAGAAATGATTCAATACCCCTCTAATTTTTACTATTTCAAGTCCGTCAGAAATAATCGTTTCATGTACCTTTTTACGTGTGAATGATGTCAACGATTTATTGTAAAGTCTAATAAGGATATCATTGCCCCAGCAATGTTTTATATGCCTTTGTTTATAAAAGTTAAACCTCGTCAGACTATAAACAGAATTATTATCTAGTGTTAGTGTTTGTAATGTTTCAGCAAGTTCTGGAGCCACAACCTCATCGGCATCTAAAGACAAAATCCAATCATTCTTGGTAAAAGATGCCGCTTTATTTTTTGTATCACCAAAGCCTAAAAACTCACCTTCTATCAAGTGGGTGTTTGAGTAGCTTTTTACAATATCTTGCGTACCATCTGTTGAACCATTATCGTACACCACCACATCACTAAAAGAGCCTAACGAGTCCAATGTGTTTTTAAGTGTGTTAGCACCATTTTTTACGATGATCGCAACAGAGATATGATTAATCATTAACAGGGTGACCTTTTAATCTTTTTTTGAAATTCTTAATATTTTTATTTCGTTGATTCGCTCGCAATCCACATTGAATAAATGCTTCTTGGTCATAAGCGGCTAATGCTGCATATTCCGACAACATCACAGTTAAATCTTCATTATTCGCCCAAAGCTTAGAAAAGTTCTTTGCTCTTTCTTTTACTGAAAGCGGTATAAACTTCATACGATTAATATCAACAATTTTAAACTGATATTGCCCAGCATCATCACGTTTAATTAAAATATTCCCTGGTGATAAATCAAGGTGAAGAATATTGTGTTCATGTAATTGGTAGACAAAGGCAGCAAAGCGTTTGAAAATGAGAGCTCGCTCAAGAAAGTCAGGTTTTAATAATGGCCTTCTAATATCAAAATCGAATTCATAATGTTTTGCAACAAAGTAACTTGTTGAGATTAAACCATGCTGATAATTCTCAATATAGGCAATAGGTTCAGGGGTGAAATCGCCAATTTTTTCAGAAAAAAGATAAGACTTCCTCGCTTTAGATTGTCGGAAAAAAGAGTATACGATTCGATTCAATAAATGAGGCACTTTGAATGATTTCACAATCAAACCTTCACCTTGAAAAGGAATGCGCTTTAATTGATTGCGAGCATCGTGAATGAGAGCATCACTTTCTTGAAAATACTTTTCAATATCAGTAATTAAATTTAGGTACTTAGGATTTGAGAGTTTCTGTTTTTTCATGTCGTTGTTGGGCCAAAAGGATACCTACAAAAAAGATAAAGAGAACGATCGTGAATTGGGCTCGCAAAAAATTATCAATCCCCCACCCAAAGACAAAAAGAACCGTCACAATAATACGCATATTATTCACCAGAGGATCTTTGACTTTAGCTTTCCACAACAAAACAAAAATGGACACAAAGAATATAGTTCCAATTAAACCTCCAGCTACCATAGTGACCAATAAATCACTATGGTACCCACCACTGGGAACATGTTTAATTACACTACTAGATTTTTTACTATTTCTCAGGTGTTCGGTAATATCTCCAATTCCTATACCTAATATGGGTTCTTTCTTTGCAGCACTCAAACCGACATCCCAGAACTCTAACCTCGCTCCCCAAGAGCCATGATAGGAACCTTCTTCCACAAATGTCGATAGTTCAGAGAAACCTTCTAAAATTCGGTCATGAAATATAGGAGAAAAAGTATATGCAGTAGACAAAATGCTCGCCAATAAAAATGTACTTATGGACACACTTCTAATTTTATTCTCTATGTTCACTATTATTAATGTCATAACAATAAGAATAAAGGCAATCTGACCCGAGCGGCCTCCCGTAATAAATAAATTAGTCGTCGCACTAAGAAAAAATAGCCCATATGAAACCTTAGCCCAATTCCATCGTTTCTCTAGAATAAATTTTAATAATAACAATGTAGAGGTTGCACAAAGAAAAAAGCTATATTCCAAGTGATTCATAAAAGGGGTGGGATCTAATGGTGAACCATGATTCATTGTCCATAATTCAAAGAATATCCCATAAGATAAGACTTCACTGATAAACATTGCAGACAAGAATGTAGCAACCATATATGGGATAAAGTCACTTCTAAGTGATGTGATAAATACAAACAAAACAAAGTAATACCACAACCTTTTAAAATGCATTAACCCCTCAGAAATAGACTCACTCCACAACAATGTCACCAACATATAACTGGTGAGTATTAATGCCGAAACTACAAAAGGTGTAGTCCGTAGAAGTGTAATTTTTTCTTTAAAGCCGCCCTCGGCAATCCATAACAAAAATAAAACAGATGAAGTTAGTACAATCCCTGCACGAGATAAAGGCAAACAAAAAACAAACAAAAGAGCCCAATAATTTATTGCATTATTTATTTTCTGCTTATTTTCCTGTTTCACCCAACAACCCTTAAGTTCACTATTATTTCACCGAAAAGGGTAACATATTATCACTCACAATTTTGAAGCAATAATGACTTAAAACTGATAATATATACGTCACTATTCCACTCAACTTAACACTCTATGTCCCCTTTTCCTTGGCATTTTTTGCACCCTCGATACTGGCTGAGTTTTATCGGTTTAGCTCTTATGTGGCTTTCTATATTTTTACCTGCCCAAGCCCTTGTCTATTTTGGCCGATTCGCTAGCATCATCATGCAGCCTATTCTCCGTAAAAAACGGTTTATAGCTCAAAGAAATCTAGAGCGATGCTTTCCAGAATTGTCATTAGAGAAACGAGATAAGCTTCTTGAGAAAAATCAACATGCGATTGGTACTATGCTGTTTGAAACGGCATTAAGTTGGTGGGCAAGCGATGCTCGCTTAGAAAAAAGAGTCACTTATTCGGGCTTAGAGCATATTGATGCCGCTTTAGAAAAAGGTAAAGGCATTATTCTTTTAACAGGGCACTTCACCAGCATGGAAATGGGCGGACGGCTCATTATGTTGAAACATCCCTGCTATGTTATGTTTCGCAAAATGAATAACCTTCTTTTTAATGCGGTGATGTTTAAAGCCCGAACACATCATAGTGAAGGCATTGTCTTAAGAGATGATCCCAAATCAATGATTCGTGCCCTACGCAAAAATAAAATCGTATGGTATGCACCTGATCAAGACCTTGGTCACAAAACCAACCTTTTTGCCAAATTCTTCAATATCACTGCCGCATCTGTTCCAGCAACTGCACGTTTAGCTAAAATAAGCGGAGCAGCAGTTGTTCCCTTTGTCCCTAGACGCGATAGTCGGGGGCATTACACCATCACCATCGGTAAGCCTTTTGAGAACTTCCCTAGCGGTGATGATGTTGCTGATGCACAGCGAGTTAATGATTGGCTTGAGCAGGAGATCCGACAATCACCTGAACAATATTTATGGCTCCACCGTCGATTTAAAACCCAACCCGATGGTAATCATTTATTCTATTCAGATAAAAACTAGATTTTTCTCAGATCACTAAGAATATAAACGAGGTAAGCCGTGTCATTCAAATCTACCCTTAAACGCCATCAAGATATGGTTGAAGGCTTGTATGCACTTGAGCCTCAAGTAGCAACCCTAATTGATACTGTTAGAGAATCATTGGCTTCAGGCAATAAAGTCCTCTTTTTTGGTAATGGTGGTAGTGCATCAGATGCCCAGCATTTAGCCGCAGAATTTGTTGTTCGCTATTTTAAACAACGTGCACCTCTGGCTGCGATTGCACTTACCACTGATACATCAATTATTACCGCACATGGTAATGATTATAGCTTTGACACACTCTTTGATCGCCAGGTTCAAGCACTTGCTAAACCTGGTGATGTCGCGATAGGTTTATCAACCTCTGGCAATAGCGGCAATGTTATTAATGGTCTCAAAATGGCCAAACAATCAGGCTGTATAACCATTGCATTCACAGGCGCTCATGGTGGTCAGCTTCTTGATATCGCAGATCAGTGCATATGCATTCCAAGTGAAGAGACAGCCCGAGTACAAGAAGGTCATATCATTATTGGTCATTGGCTGTGTGAAGCTTTAGATGAACAGCACGGGTAACTGAGTTAATGCCCAAACACATCATTACGACAGATGTTGTCATTATCGGCGCTGGAATTGCTGGATTATGGTTACATCATCGCCTAAACAAGATGGGCTTCCATGCTTTATTATTAGAAAATAATACTATCGGCAATGCACAGACATTAAGCTCTCAAGGGATTATCCATGGCGGTACTAAATATGCGCTGAATGGCATCCTCTCTAAAGCAACTCAAGCCATTGGTGAAATGCCTGCCCGTTGGAAAGACTGTTTAGCTGGGAAGGGTGATGTAGACTTAACATCCGTTAACGTTTTTACTGACCACCAGCTAATGTGGTCAAAAGAACAACTCTCCTCCAAAATTGTCTCCTTTTTTGCCAGCAAAGCACTCAGTAGTCGCATGCAAACAGTGGAAAAATCAGCACAGCCAGAGTTATTTCAAGATCCCAATTTCAAAGGTGCGCTTTACCGTTTAGAAGAGCCGGTTTTAGATATTCCAACCGTTCTACATGCTTTAGCTAAACCTTGGCAAGATCGTATACTTCAGATACCTGCTGATGCTGACATATCATGGCAGCAAGATAAAAATACTGTTCAGTCCATTCAAATTGGTGATGATCTTGAAATCAAAGCCCAACAGTTTGTGCTCACGGCAGGTGAAGGCAATCAAGCATTACTTGATTCATTAGGTATTAACAAACCCACCATGCAACGCAGACCGCTACAAATGGTCATGTGTAAAGCCAAAGACAAACACAATGCACTGCCCAAACTTTATGCACATAGCCTAGGTTCAGGTTCAACGCCAATCGCAACCATTACAAGTCACTTAGACGACGATGGCAACGTTGTTTGGTATATTGGCGGCAATATTGCAGAACAAGGTGTTGGTAAATCATTCAAACAATTAACACACGAAGCAGAAGAGTTATTGCACGATATTCTGCCATGGTTTGAGCACCCAGAGCTTAAATGGGCAACCCATGCCATCAACAGAGCCGAGCCCAAGCAATCTGCCCTATCACGCCCCGATACCGCCTTTGTTGAGTCAAAAGGAAATTTGCATATCACATGGCCAACCAAACTCGCTTTAGCCCCTAATTTAGCCGATAGTGTTATCAACGCATTAACCAAACAAAACCTCATTGCACATTCGCATCCTTCACCTTCCTTGCCTCAAGCAACAATCGGCAAAGCATTATGGGATACAGCATTCAAATGACGGTATATCTAGGCCAACGAAAAGAAGTTGCTGATACAGGTGTTAAAGTTTCACCGCTGGGTTTAGGCACCGTTAAGATTGGTCGGAATACTGCCGTAAAATACCCCAGCAGTTTTAAAATACCCAATGACAAGCAAGTCCAAGAGTTGCTCGCACAAACATGGGGTCTAGGCATCAACCTACTAGACACCGCTCCCGCCTATGGCAATAGCGAGCAACGTCTAGGGGAGCTATTATCAAAACAACAGCACGAGTTTGTCATCGCCACAAAAGTTGGTGAAACCTTTGATGCCAAAACAGGTGAATCACACTACAACTTCACCCCAGAATTTATCATCAATAGCATCAAACAAAGCCTAAAAAACCTACGCCGTGACGTACTAGATATCGTACTCATTCACTCCGATGGCAACGATAAACAGATCATAGAACAAGGCGCACTTGACGTATTAGCAGACCTAAAGCAGCAAGGCTTAATCAGAGCCACAGGCATGTCTACAAAAACAGTCGAGGGTGGATTATTAGCCCTTCAACAATCTGATTTAGCCATGGTTATGCACAATCTAGATTATCAACAAGAACAGGCCGTATTAGACCAAGCAGAAAAAGATAACAAAGGCATCTTCATCAAAAAAGCCCTAGCTAGCGGACACCTAACACCCGACAGCGTGCAAGATAACTTCAACCTAATCTATGCTAACCAAGCCGTTAGCAGTGTCATCATCGGCACGATCAATCCTAAACATCTTGAAGATAATGTAGCCAAGGTTTCAAAAGCTTTAATATAGCGTAGGTTGGGATGATGGAAGAATCCCAACACCCATATAATTGTTGGGTTTCGTGCCTCAACCCAACCTACGCTACCATCTCAACACTGTCATTCCCACGAAAGTGGGAATCCAACGACATTAGCTACTTGATAAGCCAATGGATTCCCGCTAAAAACATGCGGGAATGACGGAGTTTATACAACCGTTAATGCCATTCCCATGGGTCTCGTTTTTATCGCCCATGAAAAGAATATATTTTTCGGAAAAAGTGAGGAAGTGTTTGAGCGTAGCGAGTTTTTCCTCACGCCGAAAAAGGTGTTCTTTTCATGGATAAGCGATAATGCCGAGTGCCTTTTGGATAAAATACATCCTTGTATTTTACTTCTGCGAAGTCGCTCCGCGCTCAAAATATGCTCCTGCATATTTCTCTTTGGTTCGTTTCTTTTGGGAAAACAAAAGAAATGAACGCCCAGCGGCAGCGAAATCAAATTTAACTATTTTAATTTTCAGGTTTGGAATGCGCTCTCATTATATAGCTCAATGTGCCCTGTATTGAACAGTAACTCATGTGGTAAGTTATCAAAAAGACAATACTTTTCAACAAGGGGCTTAAACTTCTGGTGGCCCTGTGCTGAAAGACAATTGTAAAATAACAAAGCCGTTTCCATATCAGATAATTGTGCTCGAATTATACTTGCATATAACTTCTTTTGTTCTTCATCCACAAAGCTTTCATTCAAATATTTAAACATTCGGTATAAATAACGAAAATAATGCCCAAGCTCTTGCTTGTAGTGAGCCCAAAAGGGTTCATATGTAACAACAATTTTTTCCTCTTCTGTAATTGAAGTTGAGCTCTCATTGTCATAGCATTTTTTTAGTCTATTATAAAATGAAATAAAACAGTCTCTTCCCGTTGCTAGGTAATCCCCCCGAAAAATAATTGAAGTCAAAAGTGGAATTTTCTCTTATGCTTACCAGCAGGAGATTATTCATGAAAAAAGCACACTTTAGCGATAGCCAAATTTTAGCTATTTTAAAACAAGCCGAAAACGGTGTACCTATCCCAGAGCTATGTCGTGAACACGGCATGAGCAATTCAAGTTTTTATAAATGGCGTTCAAAATACGGCGGTATGGATGCATCATTAATGGCGCGAATGAAAGAACTTGAAGAGGAAAATCGCCGTTTAAAGAAGATGTATGCTGAAGAACGATTAAAAGCTGAAATCATTCAGGAGGCGATGGCAAAAAAGTGGTAAAAGCTTCGGGGCGTAAAGTGATGACCCAAGAAGCTATACACAAACATGGTGTGAGTATCAGTTTTGCATGTCGGGCATTTTCTATCAGTGAAACCTGTTATCGATATCTACCAAAGCTAAGCAGTGACAATGAAAAAATAGCAGATTTATTACTGGGCTTAACGCAAAACAAGCGTAACTGGGGATTTGGTTTATGCTTTTTATATTTACGAAATGTTAAAGGTTATCCTTGGAACCATAAACGTGTTTACCGTATCTATAGAGAGTTAGAATTGAATTTACGGATAAAGCCTAACAAACGACTTAAACGAGAAGTACCAGAGCCATTAGCAGTACCTGAATCGGTTAATGAATGTTGGTCTATGGACTTTATGCACGATCAGTTATCAGATGGTCGCAGCTGTCGTTTATTTAATGTAATTGATGATTTTAACCGCGAAGGTTTAACAATAGATGCTGACATTTCATTACCAGCAGAGCGTGTAATTCGATCATTGGAGCAAATAATAGAATGGCGCGGAAAACCTAAGCGTATTCGTTGTGATAATGGCCCTGAATATATCAGTCACAAACTGGCGACATGGTCAGAAAGGAACAATATTGAATTATCCTTTATACAGCCTGGAAATCCACAACAAAATGCTTATATTGAGCGTTTTAACCGGACGGTAAGGTATGACTGGCTCAGTCATTATATTTATCGGGATATTGAAGAACTACAAAGCAGAGCAACACAATGGTTATGGACTTACAATAACGAACGACCTAATATGGGAATTGGTGGTATCACCCCAGTTCAGAAATTAAAATTAACACAGAGAAAAAGTTCTACGATTGATCTCCATTAATAATGGGGGGATTACCCAGCAAGCACCAAACCCAGAAATAGTTCGAGATCTAATCATTGGTAATTATATTGCTCGCTACTTAATACGTGCTAAGAAAATAGATATTTTGAGGGTGTGGCATCACAAAGAAGACCACTTATAACAACTTGGTCCAGTCGTCCCAGCAGCTTTTAGCTGGGAAACGAAGTAAGACACTAATGAGAATGCTATCGAAATAATCAAGTATGTTAATGCATTGTTCATCATACGTGCCTTATTTTCCACTTAAGAAATCACCATTATTACACTGTAAGGTTTCGAGGATATTCGGTTATACAAACAGTCAGAGGAATCATGCTGGATTGATTCCGAAGACTGAATATTCTACCGTTTAGGCCCAACTTGATATTTGTCTTTCCACTCACCATAAGGCATTCCATAGACGTGCTCACGTGCTTGGTCATAATTAACATCTAAGCCTTTATCTTCTGCTGCAGCCATATACCACTTAGCTAAACAATTACGGCAAAAGCCTGCTAATTCCATCAGGTCAATATTTTGTACATCTGTTCGTTCTTGTAAGTGTGCTGTTAAACGACGAAATGCTGCTGCTTCTAGTTCAATTTGTGTTTGCTGGTCCATTATTCACTCTCTTCATATAAAAAACATCGTACTTCATGAGAAGCAGATAGTTGTGTGTGTTCGGGGTAACTTTCTAAACATTTTGGCATCGCCTGAGGACACCGTTGATGAAAGTGACAGCCTTGTGGTGGGTTTGCCGGTGAGGGTAACTCGCCTTCTAGTCGAGTGACTTCTTCATTGGGGGTTAAGTCTAATTCTGGCACAGCTGCTAATAGTGCTTGTGTATAAGGATGTTTAGGTGCGTGTAACACATCATCACGACTTCCCTGCTCTACAATTCGTCCTAAATACATCACGGCAACACGATGTGCTAAGTAATTCACTACGGCAATATTATGGGTGATAAATAAATATGACAGGCCAAATTCATGTTGTATTTCACGAAGCAAGTTAAGTATTTGAGCTTGAACAGACACATCTAAGGCACTGGTCGGTTCATCACAAATAATAACGTTAGGTTCTGCCGCCAAGGCACGTGCAATACAAATCCGTTGTCGCTGACCACCTGAGAACTCATGGGGGTAACGATGTTTAATTTCAGCACGTAAGCCTACCCGATCAAGTAGTTCATCAATTCGTTTTTCTTTTGCTTCGCTGTCTTTAGCAAACTGTTTGTTAGACAGTCCTTCTTCAATAATTTGCTTAATGGTCATGCGTGGATTCATTGAAGAATAAGGGTCTTGAAATACAATTTGTAATGATGAACGGTGTTGTTTTAATGCGCGTTCAGATAGACCATTTAGTTGATGTCCTTGAAAATTGACATCGCCGCCTGTCACAGAAACAAGTTGTAATATTCCTTTGCCAACCGTTGTTTTACCACAGCCAGATTCCCCAACTAAGGCAACTGTTTCAGCATGTTTAAGCGACAAACTCACACCATCTACTGCACGCACTTGACCGACGACTCGTTGTAATAGCCCTTTACGAATAGGAAAGTGTACTTTTAAATGTTGAACCGTTAGTACATTACGTTCCGAAGGAAGCACTTCTGACAGTGGCGATGAATACAATGTTTGTGGCAGCATTGTTCGTTCTACATCGGCATTTTGAGAAAATAAATGACATCGTACGCCATGTTCATCTTCTTGAATCCACTCGGGTGGTGTTGTGCGACATAAGTCCCACGCATGATCACAACGGTCCACAAAGCGACATGCTTTAAAGTCTTGTGTTAGCACCGGAACACTGCCTTTGATGACAGTTAAACGTTGATCACGCTTCTGCTCTGATGGTAATGCTTGAAATAACTTATCCGTATACGGGTGTTGATGTTGCTGGAAAAATTGTTGTCGGTTTGCTGTTTCAACAATTTGGCCTGCATACATGACTGCAACATGATCAGCCATTTGTGCAACCACGGCAAGATCATGACTAATCAATAATATAGCCATTCCCGTGTCACGTTGAATCTTTTTCAACAGTTCTAAAATTTGTGCCTGAATCGTGACATCTAATGCCGTTGTTGGCTCATCAGCAATTAAAAGTTCAGGTTCTCCTGCTAAGGCCATCGCGATCATGACACGCTGTTTCATACCGCCTGAAAGCTGATGTGGATATTCTTTTATTCGTTGTAACGGGTCAGGGATCCCTACAGATTCTAATAACTCAATAACACGCTGATGAGATGCTTTTCTATCAAGCTTAAAGTGCAACTCTAAACATTCACCTATCTGTTCACCGACGGAAAGTACGGGGTTAAGCGAACTCTGTGGCTCTTGAAAGATCATCGCAATTCGTCGACCACGAATCTTTTGCATTTCAGCTTCTGATAAGTTGAGTAAATCTTGCCCTGCTAGTTTTACCTCTCCATCAACAATACGGCTCACTGGCGAAGGATTTAGACCCAACAATGATAAGGCGGTCATTGATTTACCACAGCCCGACTCACCTAACAGGGCAAATGTTTCTCCCCGTTGAATCGTAAAATCAATACCATCAACAGCCCGTAATGGCTTGTCGGACTTACCCAACCATGTTTTTAATCCTGATACTTCAAGTAAGGCTGAACTCATACTGAGGCCTGCATCCTTGGATCAAACGCATCACGTACCACATCAGCAAATAGATTAGCAGCAAGAACTAGGGTAAACATTGAGAAAAATGCAGCTGTTAATGACCACCAGACAATCGGATCTCTTGCCATTTCAAGTCGGGCGCTATTAATCATATTGCCCCAACTAATCATTGAAGGATCGACACCCACACCGACATAAGACAACACAGCCTCAGCCAAGACTAAACCACTAAAGTCCAACACTATAGCGATCATTACGATATGCATTAAGTTCGGTAAGATATGTCGATGTAGTATTGTCAGACCTCCGGCACCTAAAGCCCGAGCCGCCAAGACATATTCAGCTTCGCGTAACTTTAGTGTTTCACCACGCAAAATTCGACACAATCCTGTCCAACTTGTTAGCCCGAGAATAATGCACAAAAATAGTAATCGCATATCTGCTCGTTCTGCAATGGTGGCAAAACTATCGGGGTTATTGTTCATATAAACTTGCAACATCAGCACAGCGGCCGCGATGAGCAATACACCGGGAATTGAGTTTAAGGTGGTGTAGATATATTGAATTAAATCATCAATCCAACCTTTGAAATACCCTGCTGCAATACCCATAAACAAAGCAAATGGCAACATAACAAGCGTTGTCAACGTACCAATAACCAGCCCTGTACGAATACTTTTTAGAGCCTGATATAAAACATCTTGACCAACCTTATCAGTACCCAACACATGATAATCAACACTTAAAGCAATAAGGTTAGAGGCAAAAACAAGGAGTATGAATAGCATTAACAAAAGCGTTCTAAGGGGATAAGTTGACTGCCCGAGGCGAAGTTTATTGGCTACTTGTTTCCAACTTTGTCCATATTTCTTAGTCCAGCGGAACATCACCGCTATCACAGCAATAAACCAAATAAACAGTGCATAGGAAGTGCTTTTGATCACGGTCTTCTGAATGTCGGCACCCTTATCTTGCTCATTTTCTAAATGAGAACCCGCATGTTTTAGCTTGGCATAGTCAAAAGACACAGTGCCAGACTCTAACTGCTGCATCTCTTTCATAAATAAGTGTGTTGCAAAGGGCGAGGAATACGTTTTTTCAATCTGTTGGCGTACTGGTTTCACTAGCACATCCAGTACTGTGAGTACCTCTGTTGAATAGTGTTGCGTATTACTTTGTTCATCACTCGGTAATGCTAGACGAAAATGAACGGAGTCCATCACACCTATAATGACATAACACATCAACACCATTATGGAGAGCACACCTCGCTTCTTTTGGAAGACGAACTTCCACGGAGCAATTAAATGAGGGCGACTACGAACATAAAAGACACTGGCAACTACTACAGATAGTAGTAGATAAATGAGGATATCAGTCCATAATAATACGGGCAGAAATGGCATCGTAATAATCTAGTTTGAAAGCCTAGAGATATCGATCTTTAATGCTTTTGGTAAGGAAAACTCAACCGTTTCTCGTTGCCCTTGATCTTCATCAGCCTGCTCAACACCTAAAGACGTTAATCGCTTAACAACATTTTGAACCAATATTTCAGGGGCTGAAGCACCTGCTGTTAGCCCAATGGTTTTCTTCCCTTCTAACCAAGTAGGATCAATATCTTCTGCATCATCAATCAAATATGCAGGTGTATCTAGTTTATTAGATAGTTCTCGTAAGCGATTGGAGTTAGAGCTATTTTTAGATCCTACAACTAGAACTAAATCACACTGTGCCGCTAGGTTTTTCACTGCATCCTGACGATTTTGTGTTGCATAGCAAATGTCGTCTTTACGTGGACCATCTATCTTAGGAAAGTATTTCCTCAAGGCATCGATCACCGTCGACGCATCATCAACAGACAATGTAGTTTGAGTTACAAAAGCCAATTCATCAGGGTTTTTAACTTTAAGTTTTGCAACATCATCAGGGGTTTCAACAAGGTACATCCCTCCTTCTTCAGAGGTATATTGTCCCATTGTTCCCTCAACTTCTGGGTGTCCGGCGTGACCAATCAAAACACATTCACGGCCTTGCTTTTCATAACGAGCCACTTCCAAATGCACTTTAGTTACTAAAGGACATGTTGCATCAAATACTTTTAACCCGCGATTTTTACCTTCAGCCTGTACTTTTTTAGACACACCATGTGCACTAAATATTAAGGTGCTGTCATCTGGTACATCAGATAATTCTTCGATAAAGATCGCACCTTTCTCACGCAGACCATCGACAACATAACGATTATGAACAACTTCATGTCGAACATAAATAGGTGCGCCAAATAACTCTAGTGCTCGCTCAACAATTTCGATAGCGCGATCAACACCAGCACAAAAACCTCGTGGATTCGCTAAAATTAACTTCATTACAATACCGCCTTAGGGTATGAACCTAATACTCGACACATTGATGATTCTTGCTCTAATAATGTTAATGCTTGTGACACTGCATCGTCCTGACAATGACCTTCAATATCAATAAAAAACACGTATTCCCAGATCCCTTTTCGTGAAGGGCGAGATTCAATACGCATCATACTAATACCACTATCAGCCAAAGGTTTAAGCAATACTTGTAATGCACCGGGCTTATTCTTTGTTGAGACTAATAAGGCTGTTTTATCTTGACCTGATGGGCCAACATCCTGAGCACCAATAACCAAGAATCGCGTTGTATTATCAGCTTCATCTTCAATATTACTCGCCAACACGGATAAGTCATAAATCTCAGCGGCACGGTTTGCTGCAATAGCAGCAGCATTAGGCTCAGAACTTACTTTTTTAGCCGCTTCAGAATTACTATTAACAGCCACTAACTCACAGTTTGGTAAATGTTCACTTAACCAGTTTTTGCATTGTGCCAACGCTTGAGGATGAGCATATACCGTTGTAATTTCATTCAGTTTTGTAGATTTACTTAATAAATAATGATGAATACGAAGAGACACTTCACCGTTTATTTTGAGTGGCGTATTAATAAAGCGATCTAAGGTATGAGACACCATGCCTTCTGTTGAGTTCTCAACAGGAACAACGCCATAACTTGAGTTGCCTATTTCGACGGCATGAAATACATCTGCAATTGTTGACATAGATTGAAGCTGAACAGAGCCACCAAATTGTTTCGTTGCAGCAGCCTGAGTGAATGAACCTTCAGGCCCTAAGTACGCAACTTGTAATGGTTTTTCAGCAGCAAGACATGCTGACATTATTTCACGAAATAGGCGCGCCATTTCTTTATCAGCTAATGGCCCCGTATTACGTTCCATTACTTGTCGTAACACCATGGCCTCACGTTCAGGACGATAAAAGTCACTGACTTGTTCGCCATTGGCTACTTTTATTCGAGCCACTTCTTCTGCCATTGCTGTACGTTCATTCAGCAATTTCTGTATTTTCTTGTCAGTTTCATCAATTTTGTGACGAATGGCGTGTAAAGCTTCTTTTTCACTCATGGTCATTAACCGTGTTTGCTCTCAAATTCAGACATAAAAGATAGTAATGCATCGACACCAGCTTCTGACATCGCATTATAGATACTTGCTCGCATACCGCCAACGCTCTTATGCCCTTTTAAGGTTAATAATCCCGCGTCTTTTGCCTCTGCTAAAAACAGTGCATCGAGCTTATCATCACTTAAAGTGAAAGGGATATTCATCCAAGAACGGTATTGTTTATCGACAGGGTTGTGATAAAAATCACTGCTGTCGATTGCAGCATAAAGCTTGTTTTTCTTGCGTTGGTTAATCTCTGCCATAGCAGATAAACCACCTTGCTGTTTTAACCAATCGAATACAAGTCCAGCCAGATACCAGCCATAGGTTGCAGGCGTGTTGAACATAGAACCATTTGCATCATGGATCTGATAATCAAACATTGTTGGTGTGTTTTCGACAGTGTTACCCAATAAGTCGCGTCTAACAATAACAATGCATAAACCTGCAGGGCCAATATTCTTCTGTGCACCTGCGTAAATCATCCCAAAGCGAGTTACATCAATAGGACGAGATAAGATTGTTGATGATAAATCAGCAACTAGAGGAATATCACCGGTATCAGGGATATCATCAAACTCAAGCCCATGAATGGTTTCATTAACGGTGTAATGTACATAGGCTGCATCATCAGATAAATTCCACGTTGATTTATCAGCAATCGTTGTGAAATTATTATCACTTGAATCTGTAACAATATTTACATCACAAAATTTCTTGGCTTCAGTAATTGCTTTTTTAGACCATGCTCCCGTATTAAAATAATCGGCCTTCGTTTTTCCACGCAATAGATTCATAGGAATCATCGAAAACTGACTTGATGCACCACCTTGTAAAAACAAAACAGCATACTCATCAGGAATAGCCATTAATTCACGAAGATCAGCTTCTGCCTGTTTTGCAATCGACGTATATTCAGGTCCTCGGTGACTCATTTCCATCACCGACATACCACTGCCATGCCAATCCAACATTTCCTTTTGTGCTTTTTCCATTACCGCAGCCGGTAACATAGCGGGGCCTGCACTAAAATTATACGGTTTCAATAGTTTTATTCTTCTGTTGTAACGTCAGTATCATCCACTTCTGAGTCAGAGTCGTCCTCTTCCTCAAGCACTCGCTCTAAACCCACTAATTTTTCTTTCTTAGTTAGGTTGATGAGTTTAACGCCTTGCGTGTTACGGCCGACAATAGACACATCTTTTACAGGTGTACGCACTAATGTTCCGCCATCCGTAATCAACATAATTTGATGTTCAGCACGAACTTGAACCGCACCAACAACTCCCCCATTACGCTCAGATGTCTGAATCGAGATAATACCGCTACCACCTCGACCTTGAACACGGTATTGCTCTAAGTCAGTACGCTTACCATAACCAAATTCGGTCGCTGTTAAGATTGCACCATCTTCTGGGTTAGCAATAATCAGTGAAATAATATTCACATCATCCGCCATTCTCATACCACGAACACCACGAGATACACGTCCCATCGAACGAACATCTGTTTCAGCAAAGCGAATAACCTTACCGGCAGAGTTAAATAACATAATGTCAGACTGACCATCTGTTAATGCAACACCAACAAGTTGGTCATCTTCTTTCAGATCAAGCGCGATAATGCCGTTTGCACGAGGACGAGAATAGGCTTCTAACGGTGTTTTCTTCACTGTTCCTGATGCAGTTGCCATAAAGATATAGTTATCTGCATCAAATTCACGAACAGCCAAAATAGCATTAATCTGTTCGCCTTCTTCAAGTGGCAATAGATTTACAATGGGTTTACCACGTGCAGCTCGACCACCTTGTGGCAATTCATATACTTTTTTCCAATACACCTTACCAGTACTAGAGAAGCACAATAATGTGTCATGAGTATTAGCGATGAATAGATGTTCGATGAAATCTTCATCTTTCATCGCTGTTGCTGATTTACCTTTACCACCACGACGTTGTGCTTGATAGGTATCTAGCTGTTGCGTTTTGGCATAACCTGCGTGTGACAAGGTGACAACCATTTCTTCTTCGGTAATGAGATCTTCTAAAGTTAGATCAAGATGAGCATCAAGAATTTCTGTACGACGTTCATCGCCATATTCTTCTTTAACTTTAACAAGTTCACCACGAATGACTTCCATTAAATTATCTGGATCACTCAAAATGGCGAGTAACT
>WTAY01000210.1 GCA_013139345.1 Methylophaga sp.
TTTCACTGATTGCTGCGATATTGATAGATTGTTTTAATACTTTTTCAATTTCATCAAATGCATAAATATCAGAAGGGTCAGCCATGCCCACTAAAATTTTATCATCCTGTTTTTTTATTGCGATGGCCCGAAAACGTCGAGCATGAATTTCAGGCAATAGCTGGAAAATATCTGGATCAATAGGGGTGTTTCGTAAGTCAAGATGAGGGATGTTGAGCTGTTGTGATAGTAAGCGTAATAATTGATATTCTTGGATAAAATCAAGATCGATCAATGTTTTACCTAGCTTCCGACGTGTCTTTTTCTGTTCTTCTAATGCTATTGAGAGTTGTGCTTCAGAGATCAGTTTGTTCTCAATAAGCAGATCACCAATACGAATGCGTTTTCTTATATCCATTCAGGTGTTATTTCATCCCATTTATCGGGTTAAGTAAAAGTACTGACGTGAGTATATACCCATAATCAATGAAGCTGCTTGATTCAGTGGGATTTAAAAATGATTTAGGCAAGGCATTGATTGCAGCTAATGGTTATTCCCTTAGCAAAATCAATAACGCAGCATAAAGCGTTTTTAAACCCATCGAAGAAGCGCTTGAGTAATCCCACTTCATCGTTCCCTCTATTTGCAAGGGAATAACCATTGCTACATAGATGCGCCTAGAATTGGAATTACTCAAGCACTCTGAAACATGCATCTTCATTTATCATGGGTATATACCGATAATCATTCAATATGCAGATATTGAAGGCAAAAACAGGAAGCCAGAGCAAAGCATAATATGCGGTTAATGGTTGGTGTTTTTGTGCTAATTCGTTCTGGTTCTAGCATTATGTAAGATTGCCACCCTCATCCCAACCTTCTCCCTCAAGGGAGAAGGAGCCAGGATTTTAGCTCCCTCTCCTGTTGGAGAGGGCTGGGGTGAGGAGATAAAATTAAGGCGGGTGTTGATATACCATGTTAAAAGACACAAAAAGCACAACACTTATCTACAGATTCATTGATAACGGTTATATACCAATAATTAATATTGTAGCCATATCTCATCATTACGTTGTTCAAGCGTTAAGCTTGATAAGGATTGTCCACTACATGGACCGGCAACACAGTATCCCTCTTCAAAAGTAAATAATGCGCCATGGGTTGAACACTGAATATGGGTTTCTTCTAGTGATAAGAATTGATCAGGTTGCCAATTTAGAGGAATGCCAAGGTGAGGACAATGATTCTGATAGGCATAGAGCTTTTCCTCTTGGCTTAGAACGAGTAACTCAAGATCTTTTTCATCAATATTGATGCTAAAGCTCTTTGTTGTGTTTGTAGGAAGCTCGTGTTTTTTACACAAAAAATACCAAGACATAATGAATTAACTTTGAAGTTTGAAATGAGTAGTGAGGTTTACAAAGCCATATTGGCCACATTTATGGCCTGCAAGTTGGCAAGCATTTTCTAAGGCTTTTTGAGGTTCAATATCCATCACAAGACTATGAATTAACCCTGCATTAAAGGTGTCACCTGCTCCGAGTGTATCAATGAGTTGAGAAGGAGGGAATGCTGAGCTGTGGACTATGTTTTTATCCAGATCTAGTGCCCATGCTCCTTGGTTTCCCCAAGCACATATTATTAGTTTGTCATGTTTTAACGATGTTAAAAAGTCAGAAGCAGTGTTAAAACCAAGACTTTCAACATAGTGTTGGGAAAATAGGAGCACATCAGGCAACTCAAATAATTGCTCAATATCTGGCCGAGGTTTTTCAATTTCGAGTGAGCAAGGCAAATGAGGGTAATGTTGTTTCAAATGCTGGAGCATGAGCTGAGTTTCAGCAATGTTACGGCCTTCAAAATGTACCCAATCAACATCATCTAATTTTATTTTCTGGAAGTCTAGAAAGCTAAATTCAGGACAGTCTCGGTGGTGAACAATGCTACGGCTACCCGTTTTTTTGTTCAGAGTAATATAAGACGTTGGCATTTTTCCAGATGCTAACTGCTTGCATGAGGATATATCAATATTTGACTTGGCAAGATCGTCTTTGATGATTTGGCTATCAGGTTCATCAATTAATATTCCACCCCAAGAACAGTGATGACCTAGCTGACTAAGCACGGTGAGCGTATTCGTTGCATTACCGCCACGTAATTGCTGTTGTGAGAGGGCGCGGAGTTCAGAATCTTCCGTAGGGTATGATTCAACAACATTAATAATGTCGAGTGTAGCAATGCCAATTGCGAGTATATTTGCCATAAAATAGTTATTGCTTCCTCGCTAATTAGCGAGGAAGCAGAACGAGTTTAAATAGGTTCTTTAGATTGAGTCAAAAACAGCATTCACTTGAGCTGTTATATCTTCAACATTACCGACACCAGCAATACTGTGTAATTTATTTTGAGCTTGGTAATAGCTGACTAATGGCGCTGTTTGTTCTTGATAAACATTCAGACGGTTACCAATTGTTTCTTCATTATCATCGGCACGTTGAAACAGTGGGCCATTACATACATCACAATGATCCTCAATTTTAGAAGGAGATAGATGAATATTGTAGATAGCACCACAGTCTTTACAGGTACGTCGGCCTGTTAAACGCTGTAATAACTCTTCAAATGCAACATCAAGTAAAACGACACCTTGTAGTGGTTGATTGAGCTCCGTAAGCATAGAATCAAGAGCTTCGGCTTGAGGAATGTTGCGAGGGAAGCCATCTAAAATATAACCATTTTTAGCATCATCATGAGAAATACGCTCGCGAATCAAACCAATTACAATCTCATCAGACACTAATGCACCTGCATCCATTGCTGATTTAGCTTGTTTTCCTAAATCAGAACCCGCACTGACAGCGGCTCTTAATAAATCTCCAGTTGAGATTTGAGGAATGTCATATTTCTTTGATAATACAACGCCTTGTGTTCCTTTACCTGAACCTGGTGCGCCTAATAATACTGTTCTCATTGAATGCCTCTTGTCGTTTTAGATGGGATGATTTTAAGATGACATCATTACTGATGTTAGATCATCCAACTGTGTTGTTACGTGTTGTAATATTTCGGGTAATACTGCGGGCTCTAAATTCAACAGTTCCCATGCTTTAGGATCTAATGGTGGAACATGATGATCGCCAGTATGACCAAGTTGAGCTGAACTCACCATAATATCTGCAATATGCACAATCGCCACTTCTAAGGTGAACTCCCTAGACTGTGTTGGCGTGTGGTGATGACGGACAACTTCTTCTAATGAAGAGGGTAGTCGCCATGCCTTAACTAAGGCCTGACCGACTTCAGTATGATCAAAGCCAATGATGCGTTGTTCTGATAAATAAATAACTTCATTACCAAATTTAGCACCGTTAATTGCTTCTTTTGCTAACTCAGGCATTGATTGATAAATAACCAAACTACCAATATTGTGTAATAACCCTGCAAGAAAGAAGCGTTCAGCTGCACGTTGTCCACATTTCATAGCAAGCTGTTTGGCAGCAATGGCGCAGGCAAGACTATGACGCCAAAACTCATTAATATTAATCAAAGAGCTAGGAATACCATTAAATGAATTGATAACGGATGTGGCTAGAACCAAGTGGATTAGTTCCCGTGTTCCTATAATGGTAATTGCCCGTGAAATCGTATTTATCTGTGATGGAAAACCATAAAAAGGACTATTTACCACTTTAAGTAAACGCGTTGCTAAAGCAGGATCTGTATTAATAACTGAACTGATATCATCAGCCGAGCTATTAGGATCATTCATCAAGTCATTGAGCTGCGTATAAGTACTGGGTGGTGAGACCAATTCAAGTGACTTATTAACCAGTGCCTCTGCTGTAAGTGCCATCTTTTATTCCTTCTCTACTGATTGCGAGACGGGCTCAGAGTATTCAAACAGTGTTTGCATAACTGGGTGCGTTAAATCGGTATAACGAAACAGTTCTTTGCGAGTTTCGATTTCTTGCTCACTTAAATTAGTGGACGATGTGTTTTCGCTCATTATCGTACGCTCAGGCTTGATGATTGAAATAATGTTTGACTCAGTGTTGCACCTAATTTTCCAGCAAAGCGATCTAAGTAATTTGGTCGAGGCGTATAATCAATAATATCTTCGGCACCAATAACATCTCGTGCAACGGTACTACTATTCGCCAAACCATCAATTAGGCCAAGAGGTAGGGCCTGTTCACCAGACCAAAAAAGACCGGTAAATAATCTTGGATCATCTGAAAGGCGCTCACCTCGACCTGCTTTTACAACATCAATAAACTGTTGGTGGATATTATTGAGCATATTATGAGCATGTTTAATGTCTTTCTCTTTCATTGGTAAAAATGGGTCAAGAAAGGATTTATTTTCACCTGCGGTTAAAGAGCGGCGCTCAATCCCTAGTTTTGCAATGGTTTCGGTAAAACCAAAACTATCCATACGAACACCAATTGAACCGACAATGCTGGCCTTATCTGCATAAATTTCATCTGCAGCGACAGCAATATAATAACCACCTGATGCACAAACATCTTGGATAACAGCATAAACAGGGAAGTCTGGACGTATTTCTTGTAGACGTTTAATTTCATCGTTAATGATGCCAGACTGAACTGGACTGCCGCCCGGCGTGTTTAACCTAAGGATAAGGCCTTGTGCATTTGGGCTATCAAATGCATCTCTAATACCGGTAACAATCGTATCAGCATTCGCTTCTGCATCAGCGGCAATGACACCATTAATTTCAACTAAGGCAGTATGTTGCTCTGTATGGGCAGGAAGGTCGCCTGATGGAAGCATCAAAATTAAGATGGATACCAAATAAACAAACATCAAACCTTTAAAAACATAACCCCAGCGGCGGCTTGTGCGTTGCTCTTTTAGTGCGGCAAAGGCTAAGTCTTCAAGGACTTTACGCTCCCAAGTGCTTTGTTCGTTGGCATTATTGTTCATATTGTTAGCACTCGGGTTAGGAAAGTCGCCAAATGTGGCCATAGTCAGGAGTTCCAAAAAGAGGGTTAAAAAGGCAGTAAATCATAACAAATGTCAGACTACAAGTTATTCAACCATTGTTCGACTTGATGTAGGTCGTCGACAATCTCCCGAGGTTGGCATGCACGTAAGGTTTTAACACCGTGTGCGCCATGACTAATCGCTAAACTATCCGCCCCTGCATTATGGGCCATTTGTAAGTCATATTCAGTATCACCAATCATCAATGTTTCTTTTGGTGTTACACCACAATAATCCATTAATTCCTCAATCATTTGAGGATGAGGTTTGGAATGGCATTCATCAGCACAGCGCGTGGCATGAAACAAAGGTTCCAATAGTGTGCTGGCTAATACTTTGTTTAAACCAGAACGACTTTTTCCTGTTGCAACACCCAGAAAAAGGTTTTGTTTGCTCAAGATATGGATAAGGTTGCTGGCATTATCAAATAAGGGGCTATTAGGTGGGTTACGTAGCCAAACTTCCCGATAGGCAGTTGCTAGCTGGTCTATATCTCGTGCACTTATGTTTGGGTACAATGCTTGGGCTGCTTCATTGAGCCCTAATCCAATAATATGACTGATCGCACTGTCAGCTAACGGTGGAAACCCAAGTTGGGCAATAGCCTGTCGCATACATTGAACGATATGCCCCGTGGAGTCCATTAATGTGCCATCCCAATCAAAAACAATCAGTTGATATTGACTCATGTTTGATCTCTTAGCTTTGTTATGACATTTTCTAACTGTGTTGGCAACGGGGCTTCCAGCCTAAGTTCTTGCTTAGTGCTTGGGTGGCGAATACCTAATTTCCAAGCATGAAGAAACATGCGTTTTAGACCAAACTTCTTCATGTCACGGTTAAAATTGCGTTGCCCATATTTATCATCGCCAGCAACTGGAGTGCCCATAAAGGCAGAATGAACACGAATTTGATGTGTCCGACCAGTATAAAGAATGACCTCGGTAAGTTGAGCTTGGGCAAATGACTCAAGTGGCTTAAATACTGTTTTAGAATATTTTCCTTCAGGAGTAATAATAACCATACGTTCGCCTGATGAAACGCTGTTCTTCATTAAGGGCTGTTCGATTAAGCGCTCTTCTGAGCCCCAAGAACCTCTTAATAACGTTAGATAGCGTTTATCAATTTCGTGGTTTTTCATTTGTTGTTGCATATTGAGCAAGGCATCTCTACTTTTCGCAATCAATAGGCAGCCCGAGGTATCACGATCAAGGCGATGTACAAGTTCAAGATAAGGTAAGTCGGCACGAATAATGCGCAAGGCTTCTATTAGACCTTGAACAATGCCGCTTCCCGCATGGACTGCAACACCGGAAGGTTTATTCAGAACTAATAGGGCGTCATCTTCTAATAGAACGCAGTCATTTATTTGTTGTCTAAAGCGATCACTTACCGTATCAATTTTTGTTTTTTCTGAAGTGTGTAAAGGTGGGATCCGAATAGTATCGCCAGCTTGTATTTTATACGTTTGCTTAATACGCCCTTTATTGACGCGCACTTCACCCTTACGAATAGCACGGTAAATACGACTTTTAGGTACGCCTTTTTCTAAAGTTAGTAGAAAATTATCAATTCTTTGACCGGCTTGAGCGGCTGAGATATCAACGAATTGAACAGAATATGATTTTTTATCGTTACTAGCCATTAACAGATGGGCCTTAAATAATGTGTTTTACTATTGCTGATATTACAAAGGACTGTTATATTCCGATGTTGGTCTTTTTACAAATGCCGGTAATAGTATACCGACTTTGCTTAAAAAGGCTTAAAAATAGCATGGTCGCTCCTTCTAAAAGTGTGGAAGTTGATGCGGCAAAGCTAAACAAGTTTTGATTGGCACGTTTGATTATTGTCAGGCGTGGTTAGGCTCAATAACGAGCAATAAATTTTAAGTGGTTCCCGCGTCTCGGTTTAAAAACTATGTTTGCACCAGACAGGATAATGACAAAGTAATTAATGAGTAAGTACAGGCTAGCTACGCCAAGGGGCGAGGCGGCAGTACTGAATAAGGTCGCAGAACACTATTGCGGCAGTGGTCTTTCTTGAAAAAGAAAAATAATAAATAAGACCAACGTGTAGGAATAAAACAATATGCAAATGTAAGACATATTGTGATGATTAATTACAAAATAGATAAATATTGTCCTGCTGAAGTCATCTACAATGACTATGCAAACCCCTAATAAATAGGGATACACAGCGTGTGAACCTCACAATGAGGTTATAAATGAAGCGAATTTTAATTAACGCAACGAATGAAGAAGAGTTGCGTGTTGCGATGGTCGATGGCCAGCGCCTGTTTGATCTAGATATTGCCATCCCTTCTCGGGAACAAAAGAAAGGTAATATTTATAAAGGAAAAATCACCCGTGTTGAACCAAGTTTAGAAGCTGTATTCGTTGAATACGGGTCTGAACGTCAAGGTTTCTTACCACTCAAAGAAATTTCAAAAGAATATTTTAAACAAGGTTCAAAAGGTGGAGAGTCATCAGGCCGAATTAACGTCCAAGATGTACTGTCTGTTGGTCAAGAACTTGTTATTCAAGTAGAAAAAGAAGAACGTGGTAATAAAGGTGCGGCATTAACGACCTTTATCAGCCTTGCAGGACGTTATTTAGTCTTAATGCCTAATAGCCCTCGTGCCGGTGGTATTTCACGCCGTATCGAAGGTGAAGAGCGCGCTGAATTACAAGAAGCATTACGTTCATTAGAAGTGCCTGAAGGCATGGGTATGATTGTTCGTACTGCGGGTGTTGGCAAACAAACTGAAGAATTGCAGTGGGATTTAGAATACCTAGTACAGTTATGGACGGCAATTGATAAGGCCAATAAAGAGCGTAAAGCACCATTTTTAGTTTATCAAGAAAGCAATATTATCATCCGCGCACTACGTGATTACTTGCGTAAAGATATTGGTGAAATCTTAGTCGATTCGCCAGAAGTGTATAAAACAGGTCATGATTTCATGACAATGGTAATGCCGCATGAACTAAATAAATTTAAGCTTTACCAAGATAAAGTGCCGTTATTTACGCGCTATCAAGTTGAAAGCCAAATTGAAACTGCATTCAGACATGAGGTGCGTCTTCCTTCTGGCGGAGCCTTAGTTATCGATCCTACTGAAGCATTGATTTCTATTGATGTTAACTCGGCTCGAGCTAATAAAGGTGGCGATATTGAAGAAACTGCTTTTAATACAAACTTAGAAGCAGCAGAAGAAATTGCACGTCAATTACGTATCCGAGACTTGGGTGGTTTGGTTGTTATCGATTTCATCGATATGGGACCAACACGTCACCAGCGTGAGGTTGAAAATCGCCTTCGTGACCATTTAAAAGCAGATCGTGCACGCGTCCAAGTTGGCCGTATTTCTCGATTCGGGTTATTAGAAATGTCACGTCAACGTATACGCCCATCTTTGGGGGATGCACATGAAGAAATCTGCCCACGCTGTGGTGGTTTGGGACATGTTCGTGGTGTGCAATCATTGGGTCTTGCTGTCTTACGTTTAGTTGAAGAAGAAGCCACTAAAGATCGTATTTCAAAACTAATTATTCAATTACCGATTTCAGTTGCAACCTTCATGTTGAATGAAAAACGAGTTCAATTAGAAGAAATTGAGCGTCGCCAAGACGTCAAATTATTATTAATTCCCAATCCTCATATGGATACGCCTCACTTTGATGTCGAGCGTGTTAAAGAAGGTAATGATGTAACAGAAGTGAGCCATCATTTGATGGTGACACCTGAGCCTGAAGTGCCTGAAGCAATGAAAGATCAACCTACTGTAGAGCAAGCTGCTGTGCAGGGTGTATCTCCTTCTGCTCCTGCACCAACAGCTACCGTGGCGATAGAGAAGACTGAAGTCAAAAAACCAAGTTTGTTGAAACGTTTATTAAATGTATTAACGGGCAAAGAGGTTGATGCTGAAGAGCCTAAAGCTGAACCGAAAACTGAACAAGCGCCAAAGCGTGAGCAAAATAAACGTCCACGTAACAATAATAGAAATAATCGCCGCCCACGCCGTCGTCCAGATCAAGTGAAAACTGATAATGAAAAAGAGGCTAGTGGTAGCGCGGATTCTCTAGCAGACAATAAGCCGAATCAGCAGAAGCCTCAAGATGATAAGGGTGAGCAAGGTCAGAACCCTAATGCTAAGCGGACTCGCCGCGGTGGTCGTCGTCGCAAGCCGCGCGAAGATGCTGCACCTATTGCTGAAGATGCGGGTAATAAGATACCGCCAGCTAAGAAAGAAGTGGATGGTAATGCTGTTCCGGAACCTGCTGCAGTTGAGGTTAACGGTAATGTGCCTTCTGGTAATGCTGATAAGGAAGTAGATGGTAATAAGCCAGTAGTAGATAAACCTGCAGCTAGTAAAGCTCGTAGAGGAAGAACTTCTACAGGTACTGCTCGACGTCGCCGTCCTGCTGCAAAAGATAAGCAAGAAAAAGAGCTTTCACCTGCTGCACCTGTAGAAAAAGTGGAAATAAAATCTACATCGGAAGATAATGCAGAAAAGGTAATCGTTAAGAAGCGCGCTCCTAAAAAAGTGATTCCTAAAGAGGCTGTAACAAAAGAAGATGTCAGCGAATAAGCAATTTCAATGTGAACACTTGTTGGCCTTATTAGGCCAGCAAGTTGTTTATCAGCAACAGCAATGTGAAGTCATTGAGCTTCTTGATGGCTGTGAGTTGGTATTGCAGGTGTTGAAGCCGGATACGAGTATTCAAGCAACACAATATGGCGAAGGCCATCGTGCTGTGCCAGTGACTTATATATTACCGGTCTTTGATGGTGAAGGTGAACTTCATACTGAGCTGATTGCCGCTGGTATTGATATCTTATTAGAAAATAAGCTCTAGTCTTTCCTTATTGCTTTTCCAGTGGTTAAAACTACATGTTTATAACGGATAAAGTCTAGCTGTTAAGCAAGAAGTTTCCGGACATCATCCAGATCTTCTTGAGTATCAACACCATGTCCGGGTGATATTTTAGCTGCGCTTAGGTGAATTTTTTTACCATGATAAAGCACGCGTAATTGTTCTAAAGACTCTTCTTTTTCTAATATGCACGGGCTGAGTTCAGAGTAGTGCTTTAAGAAGCTTGCTCGGTAGCCATACAAGCCAATATGTCGATAATGAGGCAATTCAGGTGGTAATGTGGATTGTTGATCAAAATGATCTCTCATCCATGGAATAGGTGCACGACTAAAATATAAAGCATAGCCCTGACCATCCATCACTACTTTTACGACATTAGGGTCAAATACGTGTTTTTCTTGGTCAATCTGACTGTATAAGGTTGCCATATCGGCATCTGTATGTTGTTGCAAGTCATCTGCAACCTGATTGATTAAACTAGCTGGCAAGCAGGGTTCATCGCCCTGAACATTGATGATAATGTCATCATCAGAAAAGAGCCTTTGTGAGGCAACTTCAGCGAGTCTGTCTGTACCAGATAAGTGCTCTTCCCGAGTCATACACACGTCAGCACCAAAACCATGAGCTACACGCATAATTTCTTCATTATCTGTGGCAATGATTACTTCGCTCGCATTACTTTCCTGAGCACGTTCATACACGTGCTGAATCATCGGTTTGCCCGCGATATCTAATAATGGTTTTCCTGGCAGTCGCGTGGAAGCATAACGTGAGGGAATAACAATTTTGAATGACATTAATGTGCTTCTTCTTCAGCTGAAAGAGTACGGGCTTCATCAGTTAGCATAACCGGAATATCATCACGAATAGGGTAAGCTAAGCGGCAAACTGGGCAAAGGAGTTCTTGCTGTGCCTTATTGTAGTTTAGGGAGCCTTTACAACTAGGGCAGGCCAGAATTTCAAGAAGTGTTTTATCCATGAGGAGGAAGTCCTGCTAATTTAGTTAATAAGTGTTGTTCAAGTTTACCGCTTATTGTGGCGTTTATGGGGACATACCACATATTTTTGTTGGCAAAGTGTTGGCATTTTACGGCATCTTTTTCTGTCATCAAAATATCAAGATCATCATTAAAATTAACATCATTAGCTTGGTAGGGGTGATGATCTGAAAAAGGGTGGGGCAAAAGAGTGAGCCCAGATTCTGATAATTGATTAAAAAAACGTTCGGGATAACCAATACCGGCTAAGGCATGAACGGTTTGATTTTGAAAGGATGACAGTGCTCTGGTGAGTTTAGGATTCGCTAGATTAATAGCATGGCCTTGCGATGTAGTCATGGTGAATTCGGCTGGTGTTTCATCACCATTATGGACAATAAAATCGACATGATTTAAACGTGATAAAGGTTCACGTAAAGGGCCGGCAGGTAGGCAATATTGATTACCAAATAAGCGTTGACTATCGACGATTACAATTTCAATATCTCGAGCTAAAGCATAATGCTGAAGTCCGTCATCTGCAATAATAATATTACAGTCAAATTGTTCTAATAACTGCCTAGCAGCTGCAACACGATTAGGTGCGACAACCATTGGACATGCCGATTGTCTACTGATAATAAGAGGTTCATCACCCACAATACTAGGTTCGCTATCAGCCGTTACTATTTGAGGGTAACTTTCGGCTTTACCGCCATAACCTCGGCTGATAATGCCGGGACGAAAGCCGGCGTGTTGGAGTTGTTTAGCAAGCCAAATAACAAAGGGTGTTTTTCCTGTTCCACCCACACTAATATTTCCAACAATAATGACGGGTACATTGACTGAATATTGTTTAAATATACCTAGTCGATACAGTGAGCGGCGTAAGGAAGTAATGGCACAGTAAATAGCCGACAATGGCCATAATAGCCAGCGTATTGGGTGTGCTTTATACCAACTGTTAATTAACCACGTCATTATTTAGTGAACTTCAGTTGAAATTTCCTGAAATTGTAGACGATGCAGTTCCGCATAGTGCTGATTTTTAGCAATAAGTTCAGCATGTTTACCTGTCTCAACAATGCGACCATTGTGCATTACAATAATTTGGTCTGCTTTTTCAATGGTGGATAGGCGGTGAGCAATAACAAATGTAGTGCGTTGGGTCATTAATGTTTCTAACGCAGATTGAATGTGACGTTCTGCTTCGGAATCTAACGATGCTGTGGCTTCATCAAGAATGAGAATAGGCGCATCGCGTAATAACGCTCTAGCAATGGCTAACCGTTGGCGTTGACCACCCGAAAGCAGTACGCCATTTTGACCTACCTGTGTTGCTAAACCATCAGGAAGACGGTCGATAAACTCCCATGCATGTGCCGCTTTAGCTGCCTCAATAATCTTTTCATTACTGATCTGTTCTTTTTGACCATAAGTAATATTATTGGCAATCGTGTCATTAAATAAAATAACTTGCTGATTAACGAGTGAAACTTGATCACGTAGAGAGGCAAGTTGCAGTTCGTTTATATCAATGCCATCCAGCAAGATCTGTCCTTTAGTCAAAGGATAAAGGCGAGTTAATAAACTTACGAGCGTTGTTTTACCACTTCCTGAGTGACCGACGAAAGCAATGGTTTGACCCGGTTGAGCATGAAATGAAATATTTTCAAGTACATTTGAACTATCATCTGCATATGAAAAGTTAATATCTTTATATTGAACATCACCTTTTGCACGCTGTAGAGATTGGGTGCCGGTGTCAGGTTCAGCTTGTTCATCAATGAGTTGGAATATACTGTGTGCGGCTGCGATACCACGTTGAATTTTAGAATTTATTTTTGTTAATCTCTTCAGCGGTGTCAGAATCATAAACATCGCCGTTATGAAAGAAATAAAGCTACCAACGGTAATTTCTTCCAGCATCTCGGGTAAGGTAGCAAGGTAGATAACACCTGATAAACCGAGCACGGTAATAAGTTGGATAATTGGCTGGCTAATGGCTTCTGTCGCCACCATTCTCATGCTCTGGCGGCGGTTATACTGATTTGCTTTATTGAAACGTTCACTCTCATAGTGATGGCTCCCAAACGTTTTTACTTCACGATTCCCTTCAACCATTTCACTTGTAATATGGCTCACCTCGCCCATCGAATCTTGAATGTTTTTGCTAATGACTCGAAAGCGGCTACTGATTTTGAAAACTAAAATGGCGATCAGAGGGATAGTCAGGAAGATAATGAGTGCTAATGTGCCATTAAGATAGATCATCCATGCTAGAAGCCCAACGATAATTAAGCTGTCACGAATTACGGTTAAGACAGCATCAGTTGATGCATTTGCAACTTGCTCAACATCATAGAGTAGCTTCGACATAAGTTGGCCAGAAGTACTATTGTCGAAAAAGCGTGCAGGTAAGACTAACAATCTATCGAACATCTCTGCTCGTAGGTTTTTAATGACATTGCGAGCAATCCAACCCAAACCATAAGAAGTAAAAAAGTTAGCAACACCACGAACTAAAAATAAGCCAATAAGTAATAGAGGAATTAGCTTAATCGTATCTGGATCACGTTCAACAAAACTTCCATCCATCAAAGGTTTCATTAGTGCTGCCAAACCTGTTTCTGTACTGGCAAAAATGATCATTGCAATAATGGCAGCAATAAACTCTTTCCAATAAGGTTTTACATAGCTTAATAAACGTTTATAGATGAGCTTAGTGTCGACTGTTTCAGCTTCCAAGGTCATTGAGTACCTTTTGTTGTTTGGCGTGTTGCAAGCGTTAAACGGCTATAACCTAGCTGTTGCGCTGTATCCATTGCTGTCACAATATTTTGATATTCTGCATTAGCATCCGCGCTAATGATAATGTGAGGGTCTTCATTCACACCAACCGCTTGTTTTAAGTGGGCTGATAATTGCTCAAGACTAGGGTTTTCTAGTGTTACTTCATTAACAATAAAGTGGCCGTCAGCATTAATAACAATATCAATCGACTTTTCTTGCTCTGGCAATGCTTGTCCAGTTGCTTGAGGCAGATCTACTTTGAGTGAACTTTCCCGAATAAAGCTGGTTGATACCATGAAAAACAGGAGTAGTAAAAACACGACATCAATCATAGGGGTCAGGTTTACATCAGGCTCCTCAAGTTTTCCTGCTGATAGCTTCATTGCATGCCCTTGTCAGTATCAAACTCACGTTCACCATGCAAGATCTCTACTAATTTCATCGCTTTTTCTTCCATATCGACAACTAAGAGGTTCACTTTTCCTCGGAAATAACGATAAAATATTAGACTTGGAATTGCCACAACTAGCCCCATTGCAGTGGTGATTAATGCTTCAGAGATGCCACCTGCTAATGTTTCTGGATTACCAACACCTTCAGTTGTGATAACTGCAAAGACTTTAATCATACCTATGACTGTACCAAGTAAACCTAATAGAGGCGTGATGGCTGCTATGGTGCCAAGAGTATTTAAGTTTTGTTCAAGAGATAAGGTGACATGTCGACCTACATCTTCAATGCTTTCTTTTGTGATTTCGCGAGATGAATCGCGGTTAGCTAAGCCTGCAGCTAGAATCTGGCCGAGTGGAGAGTTACGCTGTAATGCACCTATACGGTTATTATCAACTTGATTGCTTTTTAACCATTGCCAGATATGAGTAATTAATTCTGGCGGAGAAATACGTTTACTCTGTAAGCTCCAAAAACGTTCTGCAATAATGGCAATTGCAATCCCTGAACAAATAAACAGGGGCCACATAAGTAAACCACCCGCTTTAAAAAATTCCAACATAATGTCTTATCTCGTTTACAAGTAAAGTTTGCATAATGATACGTTAAAATACGTCATTCATGAACCTCAGAATAGGCTTATTCTTCTTCCGTCCATATTTTATGATTTGATTGTCGCCATTGCTGTGGTTCTGATATTGAGTGAATAGAAAATTTAAGTTGAATCGCACCCTGTTCTGCAGTATTTAATAAGCTAATCTCTTTTTGATTATATCGTTTAGAAACAATGTTATGAGGAAAATGGTAGCGATTACGGAAACCTATTGGGAAGAGCGTTAATTTGGGTGAGACTGCATTGATAAAAGCCATAGATGAGGAGGTTTTACTGCCATGATGAGGTGCGATGAGCAGTGTCGATTTGAGCTTAGAGCTATATCGTTGGACTAATAATGCCTCAGCTTCTTTTTCAATATCACCTGTTAATAAAACACTACCAGCAGAATTAGATATTCTTAACACGCATGAGAGATTGTTTTCACTACCATGATCAGTAACCGTAGGGTGAAGAACGGAAAATAAGACACCATCCCATTGCCACTCTTGACCTGAGTAGCAGGCCTGTGCATTAGGTAACAATGCGGGAACACTACTTAGAACACGCAATGTCTTGGTTTCATTAATAAGAGGAATTGCCCCTCCGATATGGTCGTTGTCTCCGTGACTTATTATAAGTGTATCAATGTGAGGTATACCTTGTGATTGAAGAAATGGCTTAACAATAGCGGTACCGGTGTTAAAGCTGTCACTAAACTTAGGTCCAGCATCAAAGACAAGAGTATGGTT
>WTAY01000029.1 GCA_013139345.1 Methylophaga sp.
ATTCAAGAAGGTAAATATGCAAAACAATTTATCCTTGAAGGTCAAACTGGCTACCCAGAAATGACATCAATGCGTCACCTTAATGCCGAGCATCCAATTGAAAAAACAGGTGCTAAATTGCGTGAAATGATGCCTTGGATTCAGAAAATTGTTGATAAAGACAAGAACTAAATTTAACGCATAAGGAATTTATCTTTTGAGCTAGACCTACGTTATTTTTGTACTCGAATAGTTACATATTAATATATGCTCCTATTCTTCATGCAAAAATGCCTTGCTCTAACTCAAAACCTAAACACCTTAAAACGTTAAATAATAGGTAAAACGAACGGGGGCTGATATGAAAATATTAGCCCCCGTTTTGTTTCTGCTATGATAAGCCTCAACTACACACCTAGATTAGGACACATCTAAATAATGGATAGTGAAAAACAACAAAGTCGCGGTATTTATTTATTACCAAACCTATTTACTACAGCAGGACTGTTTGCAGGATTCTATGCCATCATCGCTGCAATCCGTGGTGACTTTGAATCTGCAGCTATCGCCATCTTTATAGCAATGATTATGGATGGCCTTGATGGTCGTATTGCTCGTATGACAAATACCCAAAGTGATTTTGGGGCTGAATACGATAGTCTTGCCGATATGGTCTCATTTGGCTTGGCTCCAGCACTAGTCATTTTTCTATGGGCATTGCTAGATATGGGCAAGTTCGGCTGGATGGTCGCCTTTATTTATGCCGCATGTGGTGCGCTACGCTTAGCACGCTTTAATACTCAAATTGGTATACAAGATAAACGTTATTTTCAAGGTTTACCAAGCCCTGCAGCGGCGGCATGTTTAGCTGGGTGGGTTTGGGCTGGAACAAGTAATGGTATTGACCCTAGTTTAATGACTGCAGTAGCGATGCCACTTACTTTTGCATGCGGTATATTGATGGTGAGCACTGTTCGCTATCACAGCTTTAAAGATTTAGACTTGCATGGAAAAGTACCTTTTGTTGTCATGTTGTTATTGGTTTTAGTCTTTGCATTGATTGCGAGTGATCCTCCCCTTGTCCTATTTGGTGGATTTATGCTTTATTTACTTTCAGGACCTATTTTGACATTAATCAAAATTCGGCAGCACCGAACTGAACGAAGACAGGATCAGGATAGTTAATAGACACAAGGATGGATGTCGTCAATGAATAAACCCATTCCCGCATTTTGGGATATGCTCCCCACATTTTTTCTAATCCCATTAAGAGGGGTTGGTATCGTTGCACTTTTGCTATTTTCAGTCATCGTAACGAATATACCGTCTCTATTTGTCTATATCATCACCTTTTTTGCTGCGGTTAAGTATGGAATGGAGATATTACACAATACAGCGGAGGGTGAATTAAACGCCCCCGATCTTAGCTTTAAAGTATTAAACGAAAATTATGAGCTACCATTTAAGCAATTAGTTTTATTCTTATTGCCATTCTATTTACTATTAAAATTTGGTGATAGCTCACCAATAATTAGCCTTATTCTTGTTACATTCTATTCAGTTGCACTACCAGCAAGTGTTATGACATTAGCGTACACACGCCATCTAATGTCAGCACTTAACCCTTTAGAGCTAATTAGCCTTATCGCCCGACTGGGCTGGTCATATATTGTTCTTTATATTTTTCTATCCTTTTTAAGTAGTGCCGCGCCGATTGCATATTTCTTTTTCGTAGACAGTGTCGGTTCATCACTCTTTCTTGCAGTGCTATTTCAAATCTATTTTTATTGGGTCATGTACGCCATGATGGGCTATGTTCTATATCAATATCATGAAGATATTGGCTATGAATTGACAAGTGAAAGAGAAGAACGAGAAAGGAAAAAACTGGATCCCTTATCTGATATTGATGATTCCCTTCAAAATGAAGATTATGCTGCGGCACAGAGAGATTTAAAAGCACTGATCTTAAAAAATCCTACTGATTTAGAGTTACGGCATAAGTTTCATAAATTGGCGAAAATATCGGGTGATGCCGAAGATCTAACACACCAAGGAGCGGGAATGATTTGGCGGTTGATTGACGCAGGGAAGAGAGTGGACGCTGTCAATATCTACTTAGATTGTGTCAAAGCTGATGCTAACTTCAAGCCCGTTAAAGACTCTGATTATTTGCCATTAGCGACTGAATTGAAAAGAATGCGTTTGCACAAAAAGGCAATTGCATTATGTAATGACTTTCACCTAATGCACCCCAAGAGTATAGATCTTCCTTTTTTATACTTATTAGTAGTAAAGATTCTCATTGAAGATTTGTCTCAGGATGATATGGCAAAGCCAGTTTTATCTTTCCTGGAGAAAAATTATGTCAATCATGAAATTGCTGGAGAAGTTGCAGGATATAATGCCTTTCTATCTCGTGTGTAACGTGCTTATTGAACCCTGTCTTTTAGCAATAAAGTGAATTGATGATTAGGATAATGTTTAGTTAAGTAGGCACTGTAAATTTTCACTTTATTAGCGTCACCAGCTGGAATGAGTTTATTAATTAAACTACCGAGATAATCAGGTAGTTGTGCAAATTTCTCAGGCTGTTTTTGCATTATAGATACAATCTTTTCTGTCTGTTCAAATGCATTGATAGTCATGAAACGACGTATTAGCTTGTTTAGTAGGGTGACACTAAACCGAGGTGATCTCAATTGGATATAGTCATTAAATACATCAAGAATAAGTTTGTTTGTTGCGGGGTCACGCTCAGTCAACGATAAGATTGAGATTGCTCCGTGGTGATGTTCATTAGATCCTGTATTTAGTTTATTCGTTTTATAATATCCATAAAGCACTTCACGGTTAGTTGGCTGTTCACCTAATAGCTTTGCAAATAGTGGTGCTGCTTTTTCATAATCAAGGGTGCTAACAAAGGCATTTGCTTGATTTAATTGGCTGGAAAATGAATCAGTGGCATCGCGTTCATCAAGATAATTATGATTAATATCTTGGGAACGAAATTTACTAATCACATAAATAATGCCAGCCCCAGAAATTAACCCACCAATATGAGCTAAATAATTCACATTGCTGATACTAGAATATGCGAATTGTTGATAAAGCTCTTTGCCCAACCATAAAATGAGTAAGTAGAATGCGGGTAGTTTTATATAGTCAAAATAGACATAAATAAAATAAAAGAAGCGGACCTTTCTAGCACCAAATAGAACAGCATACATCCCCATTAGTCCTGCAATAGCCCCTGATGCACCAAGAGAAGGAATTAAGCTATCGCTACCGGTGTAAAACGTAATTGAATTTGAAAGTATGCCGCATAATAAATAGGCGGTAACAAATAGACTACTACTCATTGATAGCTCTACAATAAACCCCACGGCGAGTAGAAAAACCATATTCCCAAAAAGGTGAGAAAAGTCGGCATGGAGAAACATGTGAGTGAAGAGTGTGAGTAGTGTGGGCTCGCCTGTTTTAAGCGCGTAGTGCCAGCTAACAATCTCTTCCTTCATCGTGTTTAACTGAGTACGTTTTGATTTCCATTCTGTATAAACAGGATTAGAACGAGTGATAAACTCACCACTTTCTAATGCCTGCATAAAGGGACGATCAAACTCTAACTCGAAAAAAGAAGGGGCTGAATCAGCATCCGTCAACTTACCTTGTTTTATTAATTGTTTTTGAAAGTAGGGCATTTCAATATCAGCCAAGCCAGACTGATAATAATACTGCTCGACTGTATTGAACTTATCACCATCATTAGCTTGAAATGAAAAGAAGACTATCGCATTAATAAAGATAAGTAATAATGTAATGACAGGTGGGTTTTTCCACTCTATCTTTTTGTCAAAAGGAATAATTATCATGGTGTTTAATTAGCTTGCGATTTAAGGTTTAGCGATAAATACTTTTTCTATATTAGTAATATCGATAGGCATTTCTGCTTTGCCACCTTTTAAGCGTATTTCGATGATAACCCGACCACGTACTACATCTATAATAAAACCTTTGAATGTCTTTCCTTGTTTAGTTTCTAGCCTTACTGGATAGTTAACATAGTCATAGATGTCAGAAATAGAAATCTCTCTATTTTTAGGTATTGATTTTATATTTTCTCGCTTATTCGTACGCGTTCGCGGTTTTGCCACAGGGGCTTCTTTTATCGCTATTGATCGCGCATTGAGCAGATCTTCTATCGCTGTATCTTTATTCCAGTCGAAACGAAGAAGGCTGGGTGGATTGGCATCAACAAATAGTGTTAAGCCTAAAATGTTTGCCCATTCTTTTGTTTCATACAGTTCTATACCTTGTAGATTAATAGCATTTAATGGTTGGCTAACAATAGTCAAACTAGCTTGGTCAACAAAATAAGCTCGATAGGCATCGTAGATATTTTCACTTAAATGGATATTGGCATCCGACACATAGCCTTTTAGAGCTTGTATATGCTTATCAACATAAACATCAGGCTTAAGCCCATTTTGCTTTACGCAATATTCAATGACTCTGCTGTTATAACCTAAATCTTGTAGTTCAAATTCTAAGCTACTTATTTTTGTATTGATGTTTGCTAAGTCAGCTGGAGAGTTAATGTTAGGGATTAATAATTTAGCAGAATATCTAGCCATATCATGCAGGGTGATTTCAAATTCCATCTCAACGTTAGATAAGTATTTGTCATATTCAAAATTTAGATTAACACTAGTATCTATACCAATATAGTCAAGTTCAGGTAATTCCTTACTGCCTATTTCCTTAATCTCACCACAGGATAATGCTGTGATATACGCTGAAATAAGTTCAGCATCATCGGGGTCATCATTTACTATTAAATTTAGATCGGCATAGACGTGATTAACTTTAAGTTGCAATTTTGGTAGGATTTCACCAGATTCTATTTTCTTTTCAAAGTTAAGGTAATCAAGCGCACTATCTAATCGTAACTCTATGGAACCGATATCAATAGTTGTTTCTGTCATTCCTAAAATGGGGCTTATCGTAACACCATGGATAGAAATGCTACCATTCATCGGGTTGCTAAATTTCTGATACTGAATAGAAACAAAAGGCTGTGCTGATTCGAGCATTGAATCAATGGCGTTCTTGGTAGAAAAGTAAATATATGCTGCTGTGGACGCTAAAGCCATCACAGCGATAAAGAGGGTTAGAGTGAGAATTTTTTTCATTTTTTTCATTTTTTTATGTAATACCCTTGCATTTAGCTTTGCATAATTATCGATTCCAATGAATTGAAGTATAGCAACAATAATTAACTGGATGTATGGCCATAACCATTGGAATATCAGAATTTAATAGCACAATTTGTGCACATGGCCTTAAAAACTAGTAACACCACTGGTCGAGAGCATATGAAAAATGAAAGATTACTTGGCAATACTCCGAATTCATATTAAAATCGGCAACATGAACATTATGCAAACAAAATCATCATCTAAGGCTGGTATATCACAGCATGGTTTAGTTGCACCTGAAATTTGTTCTTTATTCCTGCTACGACTGCCTTAGGGCATACAGACTTAGCAACCCTAATCAGTTTAATTACTGATAAATCCTTAGCTATATATTTTTAAAGTCTGCGTAAATGGAGCAGGAAAAATGAGTGATAAATTAATAATTTTTGATACAACCTTGAGAGATGGCGAGCAGAGTCCTGGCGCATCAATGACCAAGGATGAAAAAGTCCGTATCGCCAAGTCATTAGAACGAATGCATGTCGATATTATCGAAGCAGGTTTTCCAATTGCCAGTGTGGGTGATTTTGAATCTGTACAGGCAGTGGCCAATGTCGTAACAGAAAGTCGTATTTGTGCTTTGGCTCGTGCATTAGATAACGATATTGATCGTGCAGGTGACGCGTTAAAAGGTGCTAATGCATCGCGTATTCATACCTTTATTGCAACATCGCCAATTCATATGGAAATGAAACTTCGTATGAGTCCCGATCAAGTTATCGAAAATGCGGTCAAGGCAGTTAAACGTGCACGCCGATATACTGATGATGTTGAGTTTTCACCAGAAGATGCGGGTCGAAGTGAACCTGAGTTCTTATACCGAATTTTAGAAGCGGTTATAGATGCGGGTGCAACAACATTAAATATCCCTGATACGGTGGGTTATAACTTACCTCATCAATTTGGTCAGTTGATTTATAACTTACGTGAAAACATTCCAAACTCAGACAAAGCGATCTTCTCTGTTCATTGCCACAATGATTTAGGTTTAGCTGTTGCGAACTCTTTATCTGCTGTTTTAAATGGTGCACGACAAGTCGAGTGCACTATTAATGGTTTGGGTGAACGTGCTGGTAATGCCGCGATTGAAGAAGTGGTGATGGCTGTTCGCACACGTCAAGACATGTTCAGCTGTGATACCAATATTGATACCACTCAAATATTGGCTGCATCACGTTTAGTATCAGGCATTACAGGTTTTGCCGTACAACCTAATAAAGCAATTGTAGGGGCGAATGCCTTTGCCCATGAATCAGGAATTCATCAAGACGGTGTATTAAAAAACCGTGAGACTTACGAAATCATGCGAGCTGAGGATGTAGGTTGGAATGCTAACCGCATGGTAATGGGTAAACATTCTGGTCGTAATGCATTTAAAGACCGTTTGAAACAGTTAGGTACTGAGTTTGAAACAGAAGCAGATTTGAATGAAGTATTTAGAAAGTTCAAAGAGTTAGCAGATAAAAAGCATGATATTTTTGATGAGGACTTACAAGCCTTAGTCAGCGATACAGTCACTTTAGATAATGAGCGTATTCGTTTAACATCATTAAAAGTATGCAGTGAAACAGGAGAAACGCCTGTTGCCTCTGTCACATTATGTATAGATGATGAAGAAAAACAAATTGAAGTAGCGGGGAGCGGCCCTGTTGACGCGGCATTACGTGCTATTGAAGAGCTTGTGCAAAGTAAAACTGAGTTACAGCTTTATTCTGTAAACAATATTACGAGTGGTACTGACTCTCAAGGCGAGGTCAATGTTCGTCTTGAAAAAGCGGGACGTATAGTAAGTGGGCAGGGTGCAGATACTGATATCGTAATTGCATCAGCTAAGGCTTACATTAATGCACTAAACAAAATTTTAGTGTCTGTAGATCGCGCACATCCACAAGTTTAATGGAACTTAATTCTAGGCAGTTATCCTCACTTAATGAGATGGGGATACCTGTCTGGGAGTTTCGAACAAATGAAGCCCAGCAACAATCTACTACGATAGTTGAAGAAGCGATTACCTCAGAACAAAATGAACAGCTACTGAATAGTGAGTGGGTGGTGGTGATTGATGGTCAAAATTATGATGAACAAGCGCAAGGCTTATTACATGCAATGTTGCTTGCAATCAATGTCGATCAGCAAAACCTTGCCATTATAGATTCTGCTCAACTTGTACAATTACAACATTCACCTTCCCCGTGTAAAGTCATGATTATATTAGGTGAAGTTCTCGCTAGTTCATCATTAGGTGAGTCTATTATTCGTGGTTCAACACATAAAACTCTAGATCAGAAGGTTGCAACCGTGGTTAGCTTCTCGTTAAGCGAATTACTAACAAAGCCAGAAAATAAAGCGTTAGCATGGCAAGATCTACAGCTTGCTAAACGTACATACCTTCAATCGTGAAATATCGTGAAATGCACGCGAACGATATTCTTAATGTCGTCGCCATTGAACAACAAGCTAATCAGTTTCCGTGGTCAAAGACAAACTTTGAAGACTGCTTAAAGGCTCATAATGATGCTTGGGTTTTTGTTAATGATTTAGACGAGATACTCGGTTATACCATTGTTCAAAGAGTAGTGGATGAAGCACACTTATTAAACATATGTGTTAAACAAAATGAACAAGGGCAGGGCTTAGGTCGTAAAATTTTAAACCACGTTATCGAGTTCGCCACACGCATTTCATCAGTGCTGATTGTTTTAGAAGTTCGTAGCTCAAACCAGCGGACTCAACAGCTCTATTTACACGCAGGTTTTAATGAAATGTCAGTAC
>WTAY01000011.1 GCA_013139345.1 Methylophaga sp.
ACCTCGTCACAAATTTGTTTGATACTGTCAAACATGAAGTCTAAGGCTTTGTGTTTGGTGAAGTTTTGTAGGCATTGTTGGCGAAACTCTTGTTCACTGGCTCCTTCTTTGGCACAGATAAATGCCCACGGTAAGATTAGGGTGTCTTTGATAAGATCGGCAATGTCGAAGACTAATGCTCCTCGTCGTGTTTTTCCATGCATCACGGCAAATCCAGGAGAAATTCCTAATACCCATAATGTGGTGGCTGCTAGGCCATAAGCTAGGTAGTTGCCGTGATTAAGAAATGCGTTGGCATCATCTGTTGTGTCTCGTTGACGGGTGAAATCTTTGGTTTGGGTGTTTCTTGCTGCTATGCGATACAGGTTTTTGGTGAGTGCCATTTCATCTGTAAGAAGTTTGTTGACGGTGGTGGCTTGTTTGATCTTGTTGGCAAACCGGCTGAGGAGTTGTTCGTCTGCTTGGAAGCCTTGGGCGCGTAGGTCTTGATCTTTTTCCCAGACTGTTTGCATATAGTCTATTCGCCATAATTGAAATTGTTTGGCGACTTTGAGGCGTTTTTCTTCATCAAACCAGAATGACATCCATGCTTGTATGTATTCTGTTGGGCGGTATTCGCTTTGCGGTGAGAGCCATTCAATGTCATTGGCTGCAATGAGCGGGGTGCCGCCACTACCACTAAACCCGATTAATACGCCTGCTTGTGCCAACATTCGCACGGCAGCTTGGGTGATGGAGGTGCCTGTCCCTAGTAGTATGCAGGTGGTGTTGGCTATTGGAATATTCCAATATTGTTTTTCGGTATCTTCTTCTGTTAAGTACAGTACGCGGCCATCTTTTTGCATTACCCTACATTTATCTAGGTAGTAAATATTGGCACGTTTAGAATGTAGAATTGCTTTTAGATCTGTTAGTTGTTCCATTCGCTCTTCCTTGAAAAAATGAAATCATGCAGGCATGAATATACGCTAGTTTTCTTCTTAGTATTTGAATATGTATTCAAAGTGTAGAGAATATAGCCACTATCGTTGGATTCCCATTTTCATGGAAATGACGGAGTGAGAAACTGCGGGCTTACAGCTCCCGTCATTCTCGAGTGCTCTTATCGAGAATCTACTGTATTAAGCAGATCCCAGCTAGAAGCATGCTGGGATGACAAAATAAAAAACTGCATTTTGAATGATGACTGGTATATGTCTTTTGGGCATGACGTATCAATATGTGTCTTAATTCTCAATTTTATCTCCTCACCCCATCCCTCTCCAACTGGAGAGGTAGTTAAGAGCTGAGCTGTTCATTTGTATTTTGAATGCTTATGGGGGGGGGCTTTACGTCAGTTCTTTTCCATTACTTTTTCACTCACTATATACAGTGTTATTTTGACTTGTTTCCACTGTTCTTCTTGTGGGTTGAGTACGCTGATTCTGGCAATGATATTGACATTGGCGAGTAGTAACTTTTGCAAGTTGGTATTATTGGCTCGAGGTATAAAGCCTAGTTTATGATCATTAAACTGAACGATCACTGCGTTTTCATCGTAACGATTTTCTGGATCGGGGATAAGTTTCATTTCGGTGCCGAGCTTTAGTTCGTTGATCACCCAAGGAAGCTGGTAGAACTTTGCCCCTGCTAAATAAAAGTCATCCAAATAAGTAATGTCCATGGTTCTTAACCCTCACTATTTAATGTGTGGATTATTTAATCATATGAGATGGTCAATAGTTGACCCTTGCCTGTACTTTTTTATCTTTTTGTTCAGCCATGCGTTTTAATTTTATCTCCTCACCCCAGCCCTCTCCAACAGGAGAATGAGTTAAAATCTGAAATAGAAACATATTGTGATGGCGAGATAAGAAGCATTTCTATTGAAATACACAGTATTTAACGATGATTCTTAAGTATCTTTTCTGCACTTTCTCTTATGCTTTTTCTTAATGATTCTGGTGACTTGATGGTGACGTTGTCAGCGTATCTCAAGATGTCGGCAAGGAGTTCTTTAGAGTTCTGGTAAGGGATTTTAAGTTCTAGTATGTCGTGTTCTAGCCAGTGGATTTGCTGGTCTGGGTGCCATGTTTCTTTGGCTATCCAGAATGATACTGGTGGCTGAAAATGTAAGATGGCTGTTTCATGTGCTTGGCCTGAAAATATGCCGTAGGTGCTTTGTGTCGCTGTGTCTATTATTTTAGGGGGCATAATTTTGGCATCACTGTGGCATTGTTTTACTCTGCTAATACCATCAATGGAGAATGTTCTAAGTTCGTTTCTTTCATGGCAAAAGCTGTCGACATACCATGTGTCTTTATAATGAATGATGCGTTGTGGTGAGATAATCCGGGTGGTTTTTTGTTGTGTTTGTCGGTTGGTAAAGTCGATTTCTATTTTTCGTTGATCAAATGTTGCTTTGCTAATTTCTTTGAATATAGTGGCATCAAATGTTCGATGAAATACGTTGATTAGTCTCAGCTTGTTGCTGATGTTTTCTTCGGGATCTATTTTGGTGGAAAGTAAGGTTTTAATGCGTTCTTTTGCTGTTGTTAGTTGCTCTGAAATCAGGCCTGCATCACTATTTTCTAGCAGTTGTTCTAGGATGAGTAGTGCATAGAGTTCTTGGTCATTAAACCATAAGCCCGGTAGCTCAAAGCTAACGCCTTTTTGATAGTGCCAACCGTGTTTTTCTTTGTTGTATTCTAGCGGTGCGCCATAAGTATCTTTTAAATCTCTGATCCGTCTTTTTAAGGTTGAGTCGGAACATTCGAGTTGTGCCAATAACTGCTCTTTGCTAATGAGTGTTCCTCTTGCTCGCACAAAGATTCCATGCAGTTCGTATAATTTATCGCGTTTATCCATTTACGCCTCTTTGTTATCTAATTACTTGAATATATGGTTTTATCCGGTCATCCCAGCATGCTTTTAGCTGGGATCTACTTAATACAATAGATTCTCGATAAGAGCATTCGAGAATGACGAGAGCTGTAAGCCCTACAGATTCATTGATTACGGCTATATCTTGTTAATTTAGTAAATCAAATACCTTTTGCTTATATGTATAAGGACATTTAAAGCTCAAATAATAAGCAGTTAGCTGTAAATCTTCTTTGTCACCTTCTTTGCCATGCAGCCGATCACCAACAACAGGGAAGCCAAGTTCTGCACTGTGTCGTCTAATCTGGTGTTTTCGCCCTGTGTCGATGGTGACTTCTAATAAGGTGCGATCTTGAATGGCATCATATTTTATAAAAGAGAAGTAACTCACAGCTGTTCGGTCATCAATATTTGAATCAATACGTACAGGCTCTTCAATTGTTGCTTGTTCGCTAAACTTGCCGTGAACCCATATTTGATAATGTTTTTCTACTTGTCGCTCTTGGAATAATTTAGACAGTGCCGCTGCCGCATTCTTTTCGTGAGCAATGATGATGATTCCATTTGCAGCACGATCTAGGCGGTGAACAACAAAGCTAACACGTTGTGGTTTTAGGTGTTGTTCAGCCCATCGTGTAATGGTGCAATGGTCGCCCCATTTTGACCCTTGTGATAATAATCCATAGGGTTTATTCCACACACTGTAACGCCCTTCATCACTTAATAATGTGGGTTCGTCTGGCTCTTTGTCTAATACAGCTTGGTCATAGTAAAGATGTAGCGTTTCTCCTTGTCGAAGTGTCTTTTTTGCTCTTCTTAAACGCTGTGTTTTTTTACCTTTTGTTACCCACACTGCGCCTTTTTGCATAATTAGTTTAATCTTTTGCTTTGATAAGCCTGTTTCTTGAGCTAGCAAATCAACAGCAATAAGCTCATTACTCGTCACTTCGATGTGTTTTTCAAACCGTGATGGGATATCAGGCATTTTATGATTCTCTGCTTTGGCGTAAAATAGTGGTTTTATTCTAGGAGTTGGGTATGTTTATACAATATCTTCGGCATGGTTGCCTGCTTTTTGTATTATTGGCTTTCAATAATATGTCTTTTGCCGATATCTATAAGTGGGTAGATGATGAAGGTAACACGCATTATTCTCAACTGCCTCCTCGTGATCAACAGGCTGATCTTATTAAAGCACCAGCACCACCTGCACGGTCAGCTAGTGATGCTCAAAAAGAAATAGATACACTGATTGAAAAGCAAAGTGGTACGTTTGAAGCTAAAGAAGAAGAGCGTCGTTTAGCACGGGAAGTAGCGGAAGATGACAAAAAGAGAGAAGACTACTGCCGTATCAATAAACATAATCTACAGCAATATCAAGATAACCCTGGCAGACGAATGATTGATTCTGATGGTAATGTTATCGCTCCTGATGAAGAACAACGTATTCAAAAAATTGCTGAAATACAAAAACGACTCGCTGAACATTGCCAATAATTTTAGGACCTAGATTATGCCTTATCTAAATATTGTTACAAACCAATCTATTGATGATGAATCTGCTTTATTAAAAGCTGCAAGTCAGACTGTTTCACTCTCATCTGGCAAGCCTGAAAACTATGTCATGGTGGCTGTTGAAGCAAAAGCGACTATGCTTATGGGTGGCAGTGATGCCCCTACTGCTTTTTTAGATTATCGCGCCTTAGGTCTACCCGCTGATCGAAAGGCATTCTCTGATGCATTGTGCACCCTAATTACCGAACAACTGGGCATTGCTGGTGATCGTATTTATATCAGCATGACCGACTCAGAAAGGCAAAACTGGGGCTGGAATCACAGCACCTTTTAACCAACACTCATTTATTTAAAGAACACTAATAGGATTACAGCTAAATATGCGCGCTTCAAAAATTCTTATTGCTACATTAAAAGAAACACCTGCAGATGCAGAAATAATTAGTCACCAACTGATGCTTCGTGCGGGCTTAATCCGCCGTCTTGCATCTGGTCTTTATACTTGGTTGCCAATGGGTTTGAGGGTGTTAAGAAAAGTCGAGGCAATTGTACGTGAAGAAATGGCTAATGCGGGCGCTCAAGAGCTTTTAATGCCGACCATTCAACCTGCTGCTTTATGGCGCGAAAGTAAACGTTGGGAAAAGTATGGTCCAGAACTACTTCGCGTTACTGATCGACATAGTAATGAGTTTTGTTATGGTCCAACACATGAAGAAGTGATTACTGATGTTGTTCGTCAAGAGATCCGTAGTTATAAACAGTTGCCGATTACTTTTTATCAAATTCAAACAAAATTCCGTGATGAAATTCGCCCTCGTTTTGGTGTAATGCGCTCGCGTGAATTTATTATGAAAGATGCCTATTCATTCCATATTGATCAAGCATCATTACAACAAACGTATGATGATATGTTTGCTGCATATAATCGTATTTTTGAGCGTATGGGCTTAAATTTCCGCCCTGTTCAAGCGGATACGGGGAGTATCGGTGGTGAAGCTTCACATGAGTTCCATGTGCTTGCTAGTTCAGGTGAAGATGCGATTGCGTTTAGTGATAGCAGTGATTATGCCGCTAATATTGAGTTAGCAGAAGCGGTTGCACCAGCAGGTGAACGCGCTACCGCTACGGCAACTATGACCGTGGTTGATACACCTAAACAACACACCATTGATCAAGTCAGTGAGTTCCTTAATGTATCTGCCCAACAGTGCGTAAAAACATTATTAGTTGAAGGTACAGAAGAAGGAAGTGTTGTTGCTTTAGTGCTTCGTGGTGATCATGAGTTAAATGAAATAAAAGCAGAAAAACTATCTGGGGTTGCTGAACCTCTTACCTTTGCTACGCCTGAACAAGTGCTTGCTGCCTGTGGTGCTAATATCGGTTCTATCGGCCCTGTTGGTTTAACTATCCCTGTTATTGTTGATCGTGCAGCGGCACATATGACAGACTTTGTCTGTGGCGCTAATGAGGATGAAAAACATGTAACAGGTGTCAACTGGGGGCGTGATTTAGCAGAAGCTGAAACAGCCGACTTACGTAATGTTGTTGCGGGTGATGCTAGCCCTGATGGTCAAGGCACGCTTGATATCGCTCGTGGTATTGAGGTCGGGCATATTTTCCAATTAGGTGACACATACAGTACTGAACTGAATGCCAATGTCTTAGCCGATACGGGTAAGTCACAAATCCTAACAATGGGGTGTTACGGTATCGGTATTACGCGTGTTGTTGCTGCTGCTATCGAACAACATAATGATGATAATGGTATTGTTTGGCCAATGGCTCTCGCCCCGTTCCAACTTGTGCTTGTGCCTATCAACGCACATAAATCCATTCGTGTTCGTGAAGCGGCTGATGCCATTTACAAAGAACTAACAGAAGCTGGCTTTGATATTTTATTAGATGACCGTGGTTTACGCCCTGGTGTTGCGTTTGCTGATATGGAGTTGATGGGAATTCCTCATCGTTTAATGCTAGGTGAGCGTGGCTTAGATAAGGATATGATCGAATATAAAAACCGTGCAACGGGTGAAGCTGATGAGTTTGCGATTGCAGATGTCATTGCTGAACTTCGTACACGTATGGCAGCAAGCTAACTAAAGGACCATAACAAGCAATGACTGTAATTACAGAAAAAGACTTCATTGATAGCATCGCAGATGCCTTGCAGTTTATTGCGTGTTATCACCCTAAAGATTTTATTCAAGCAATGGCAACTGCTTATGAAAAAGAGCAATCGCCAGCGGCAAAAGATGCCATTGCTCAAATCTTAGTCAACTCACGTATGTGTGCTGAAGATAAACGCCCTATTTGCCAAGATACGGGCATTGTAAATGTGTTTATCAAGGTCGGAATGGATGTGCAGTGGCAAACGACACAAAGCCTTGATGATATGGTCAATGAAGGTGTGCGTCGTGCTTATTTACATCCTGATAATGTATTACGTGCTTCAGTTGTCAGTGATCCTCTCGGTAGCCGTACGAATACAAAAGATAATACACCTGCTGTTGTTCATACTGACATTGTGTTGGGTAATAAGGTTGAAATACATATTGCTGCCAAAGGTGGCGGCAGTGAAAATAAAGCTAAATTTACTATTTTAAACCCGAGTGATAGTTTAGTTGATTGGGTGTTAGAGACGGTTCCTAAAATGGGGGCGGGCTGGTGTCCTCCCGGTATTATTGGTTTAGGTGTCGGTGGCACGGCTGAAAAAGCCATGTTGATGGCGAAAGAATCCTTAATGGAATCTATTGATATTCAAGACTTGATTGAACGTGGTGCTGAAACGACTGCTGAGAAATTACGAATTGAATTGTTTGAGAAGATTAATCAACTGGGTATCGGCGCTCAAGGCTTAGGTGGTCTAACGACTGTGCTTGATGTAAAAATCAGTGAATACCCTACTCATGCCGCTTCATTACCCGTGGCAATGATTCCAAACTGTGCCGCGACACGGCATACTCACTTTACCTTAGATGGTAGTGGCCCAGCACAATTTGAACCACCATCAACATCAGATTGGCCTGAAATAACGTGGCAGGCAGCAGAAAATACTCGCCATGTTAATTTAGACACATTAAATCAATCAGACATTGAACTGTGGCAACCGGGTGAAACCTTATTATTATCTGGTCACTTGCTGACTGGCCGTGATGCGGCTCACAAAAGGATTGCTGATCTGTTTGCCAAAGGCGTGTCATTACCTGATGGTTTAGATTTCAATAATCGCTTTATCTATTATGTTGGCCCTGTTGATCCTGTTAAAAATGAAATTGTTGGCCCTGCCGGTCCAACAACAGCAACTCGCATGGATAAATTTACAAAAATGATGTTAGCTGAAACAGGTTTGATGGGCATGATTGGTAAAGCTGAACGCGGCCCTGATGCAATTCAAGCCATTAAAGATCACAAGTCAACATACCTAATGGCTGTGGGTGGTGC
>WTAY01000230.1 GCA_013139345.1 Methylophaga sp.
CCTTCAATAACGGATTCACAACCACCACAGCTCATCCCTTTAATATTAATCTGTGTGCTTTTTGACATTCTCGCTCCTTGTTTGGTATTTCATTATTGATCGCTTATCAAGGACAAGCGACCGACAAAGTATTATTAACGTATACTTTTGTTACTTCACTAAAAGATCACGCATCATCCCCATATCTTCATGCTCTAAGTTATGGCAGTGATACATAAATAGGCCGGTAAAGTCATTAAATGGCTTTAAAATAGTTACTTTCTCACCAGGCATAACTAAAACGGTATCTTTCCAGCCCTTATCTAAAAATCCTTCAGCAATTGAAGTGTAGCCTTTTCCGGATTTATTTCTAACTTCCCGTTTAACAACTTGAAATTGCTCGCCATGTAAATGCATAGGATGCGGCATTCCCATTCCTCCCATTCCTCCCATTCCACGATGAAAGCCATTATCAAACTCCATTAACTGCAAGGTATTAACAGGAATAATCTCATCCTCTCGAATATCATTCATTTTATAAGAGCGACCATTTAACAAGGCAGACATATGACGCATAGATAAAGTAATACGCCTTGGTGATTCAGGGTTAACAGCATCAGATAAGCGTAAAGGCGTTATTTTGCTCAATCGCTTCGGTAAGACATTATGGCTGGATACTTTTTTACTAACTCGTACCTTAAGCACAGTAAAATCTTTTCCAGCATGAGACTGCCCTCCTCCCATACCACCCATCATACCGCCACGACCGCCACCCATTCCTCCCATACCACCCGAAGAAAACTCTAAACTACGTAAGGTCAACTCAGTGCCAACATTCTTATTACTAAAATCAACCCATATTTCTCGTCGTTCTGCGGGTGCCAAGGTTAAATAAGGAAGTGTTTCAGCCTTTTCCAAAAGCCCGCCATCTGTAGCAATGACCTTAATCGGTGTACCATCATCCCAAGCCAATTTATAAATGCGCGAGTTAGAGCCATTTAATAAACGCATACGATAAGCACGCGTTGCAACAGGCAATTCAAATTCAGGTGTACCATTAACCAGAATTTGATCTCCTAAAAAACCATGCATCTTCATCATCATTCCGCCACCATATTTAAGCTGGTTTTGTCGGTCGAAATTACGATCTTGAATAACCAATGGCACATCAAATTCACCACTCGGCAGCTTAAGTGCTTGCTCTTCATCATCACTAACAATAAAAAATCCTGCTAACCCTGAGTAAACATGTCTAGCAGTTAAACTATGGGTGTGCGCATGATACCAATAGGTGCCTGCTCGATTAAGTATTTCAAACTCATAAACAAAGGTTTCCCCATTATCGATCGCATACATGGGATTACCATCCATTTTGGAAGGTACATGTAAGCCATGCCAATGCAATATCGTTGCCGAAGGTAGGTCATTTTTTAAATAAATACGAACTTTCTGGCCTTTATGTAAACGGATAGTGGGCGCAAGATAACTTTCTCCATCATTGCTAATAACACTTTTATCGCCTTTTAATACTTTTCCCGTTACTTTCCAGACGCGAGTTTCTGGTCCTTGAAAAATAGAGACATCCTTAACCTTTCCTTGCAGACTAATCTCCACATCTGGGTGAAAATCAGGTGATGCATGACTACCAACCTTCATCATTTTTGCATTCAATAGGCCAGGAAATGTAGCCAAAGCAGCTGCACTAACACCTGCAAGTTTTAACATTTTACGACGCTGTAAATTAACTTCATTTTTCATAGTAAACTCCTGACCTAGCAAATAAATATAAGACTTTTATAATATACTTATCATTATTTGTAAAGCCATTCCTCTTTTTATTGAATAACCTACTGTTTTAGTATTAAATATAATTCCTTCTTTGCCGATAACTTAATTTATATACAAAATAAGGTTTAAAGCTATGATTGAAATCCCCTATATTTATATCCCCGTAGTCAGTCCTATCACCAAGCCAGCAAAAGTAATACGCTATGCCAATATCACGGATGAAGAAGAGCAAGAGCCCGAAATCAATACTGAAAGACGCAAACGACCAACGCGCCGTGCATCTAAGCGTAAGAACCAAGTCGTAAATCGTCGCGTATCTTCGGATCGACGCAAGGCTTCCTTTAGCGAAAAAGCCTAACTTTTAACCGCTTACATTCCAGAATAATCCGATAAATAAAGGCACAACCCTGTCAGGTACGTTTATTTACCACTTGTCATAATTATTAACAATAAAGCATGCTAGAATCTTAAATTGAGTCTAATTTAACCCTACAAAGGTTACGTTGAAGACCCCCAAAACAAACATAGATTTTAGACCTTATTAAAGTCCTGAATACATCAATAACGTTAATTTATAAGTCAGTAATAAGCCCTATTTCAACTTAACCCACGTAAATTCAAATGACAGCACACCCTTTATACTTCGAGCTGCCTGAGCATATAGCAGCGGGAAAATTTTTAAGTAAATTAAGTAAAAAAATTGATTTTCAAATCGCATCTGAACAATACGCAATTAAAACCTTTTACGATAGCTTTGACTGGCGCCTTTACAATTCAGATATACTTTGCGAGTTAAATCAATCTAAAACAGCTTCGCATATCAGTTTAATAGATAGAAACACGGGTGAATGTCTTGCCCTAGAAAACAAGCAAGATGTGCCTAGCTTTAGCAATCAATTTCAAGAGGGCCGACTAAAAACTAAGCTAGACTCTTTACTGGAAATGCGTGCCTTATTACCACTTTGTCACTTACCGCATCAGATCTACCAAATAAATGTCTTAAATAAAGACAAAAAAACCATCGTCCGCATTAAGCTTGAAGAATACGAAGATCTAGGTAGTCGCATTAGCTTGCAACCGCTAAAAGGTTATGAAAAAGCAGTGGCCCGAATCAGTCTACTACTAGAAAAATCTCTAGAATTAGCACTAACGCAAAATTCCATATTAAATAGCGCACTTAAATTACAAGGGCGAAAAGCAAAAGACTATAGCTCTAAATTATCTATAAAACTTGATCCAAAACTACGCGCTGACCAAGCGAGTAAAGTCATTTATCGCGACTTGCTTAAAGCAATAAAAACCAACGAAGCTGGCACCATTGCCGATACGGATACTGAATTTTTACATGATTACCGTGTTGCAGTCAGGCGTACACGCGCAGGTTTAAGCCAAATTAAAAATGTGTTTCCTGATCCAGTAGTCGCCAAGCATGCTGAATTTTTTGCTTGGATTGGACAGATTACCGGTGCCACACGCGATTTAGATGTTTACCTGCTGAACTATAAGCAGTATAAAGCCGCATTACCTGAATCCTTACAAGACGATATAACTCCCCTCTATGCTTTCCTTAAACAAAAGCAAAAACAAGCACAAAGTGAATTAGCCAATCATCTCAAAAGCCCAAGCTACATAAAGCAACTACTAGCATGGGAGCAGTATTTAAAAGAACCTTTACCTAAAAAAGGCTGCAGCAGCACAGCAAACTTAACAGTTAAAGAATTAGCCGACCAACGTATTTGGAAAGTGTATAAACGCCTGCTTAAAGAAGCGGATGAGATTACCGAACACTCTCCAGCAGAATCATTGCATGACCTAAGAAAAACCTGTAAAAAGCTACGTTATTTAATGGAGTTTTTCCAAAGCCTTTACCCAGCGGATGAAATCAAAGCGCTAATTAAAGCCTTAAAAGGATTTCAATCGGTATTAGGCGACTTTCAAGACTATGAAGTACAAGAAAATAGCTTAAAAAAATTTAGCGAAGAAATGATGGCTAATAAAGTTGAATCTAATACCTTCTTAGCTATGGGAGTTTTAGTGCAGTATTTAGATAAAATGCGCTGTGCAGCTCGTCACGATTTTTCCAAGCAGTATGCACTATTTAAGCAGGAGCAAAATAGACTTGCCTTTAAATCTTTATTCGCACCTCAAGCTGAGGTAAAAAAATCATGAAAATTATTGCAACATACAATATTAAAGGCGGCGTAGGCAAAACTTCAACCGCGGTCAACTTAGCTTACCTTGCCGCGCAAAGTGGCTACCGCACACTAGTCTGGGATTTAGATCCACAAGGCGCTAGTAGTTATTATTTTAGAGTGAAGCCTAAAGTAAAAGGCGGCAGCAAAGAACTTATTGCGGGCGAGCGTGAGTTAGATGGACTTATTAAAGCCACTGACTTCGAAAACCTTGATTTACTACCCGCCGATTTTTCCTTTAGAAATTTAGATTTAGTCCTTGATGCGCGTAAAAAACCCACTCAGCGACTTAAAAAATTACTGCAACCGCTCAGCAACTCTTACGACTTTGTTTTTCTCGATTGTCCGCCAAATATTTCCCTTTTATCGGAAGCTATTTTTGAAACATCGAATATCTTATTATCGCCGATTATTCCTACGACGTTATCACTACGCACCTTAGAGCAATTAAAGAAGTTTATAAAAGAAAATAAGCTCAAGGATTTGCAGGTCATTCCTTTTTTCTCTATGGCTGATCGCCGTAAAAATATGCATAAAGAAATTATGGCAACATTGTCGGAAAAACACCCTGACATACTACAGACGGCTATCCCTTATGCTAGCGATATTGAGCGTATGGGCTTGGAACGCATGCCTTTAGGTGGCTATACTAATAAAAGCCGGTCTACCGAAGCCTACCAAGCACTGTGGCAGGAAATATTGATTTCTATCAATTAGGCATCGCTTTAAATCCCTAGGTGCGAATGAGTTCGCACCTAGCAAATAATAGTTATCCAATTTTTTATTCATGCACCAGTCTTATCCTTGTCATAATTCAAAGCTAAAATAAACAGTTAAATTAAATTTACTGTTCATTGGTCACTTATCCGGTGATTTTTTATTTACGCAAGTCAAAGCACTTAAAAAACAGCCTCTAGGAAACTAAATTGTCCACTCCATTACAAAAAAATCAGCGTAGCAACCTGCGTTTTCTCATTGTTGAAGTGGGCACACAAATAAGCAACTTACAAGATTATATCGCTAGTTCTGGAACAAGCTCTATTGCAGGCAGCTTTGATCGTATTGGCTATATTCATAATCTAAAAATACGTTTGCATAATGACAGCTACCAACAGCGCCTTAAATCAGGTGACAATGAAAGTGATTCTGTTGCCTTCCGTTCAATTAATAATATTGCCAATAACCTAGAGCGTATTGCTGAATTATGCTTAGACTGTACGCATCATGTTACTGACTCTCACAATAAAAATTATGAATTTAGCGATGAATATGGTCAATTACTTGATCGTGTCGCTTTAGGCATCAGCCTAATTGCACGCGCTAACCAGGATAGCGATACGCAGCAAGCCCTCAAAATAGCTGAAATTCAACAAAAGTTAAGTGATCATTGCGAACAACTTATTAATAAATATAGCAAAGCACTTAAAATAAAAAAGCATACCGATGACCTTATTGCCGCTCTATTTGTCCTGAAAAGCATTAAATCTATGGGCGATTCTTTACTAAAAATTTGCGACGCGACTTTATCACGCAATTTAGGTCAAACCATTAGTGTAGATCGCTATTACTCTTTATCCCGCTGCGTAGATCATCTACAACAAAATGGCGCAAGTAAAAATCTTGTTTTAGATACCGTAGCCGAAACCCGCTCTGGCAGTGCTATTTCGGGCGTCAGTGAAGCAAATAAAGAAGATATTATTGCCATTTTCAAAGAAGGTAAAAAACAAAAGCTCAAAGAAGAATGCCAAAGCGTTGAACGCTGGCATAAGATCTACCCCGGCATTGCGCCTAGGATATTGTCTTATCAAAAAAAAGGGCAATCAGCCGCCTTATTGATCGAACATTTAGCTGGAAATACCTTTGAAAATATACTTTTACAAGGCTCTGACAAATTACAAAAGAAATCGTTAAAACAACTCAGCCTTACACTCTCTGATATTTGGAAAAAAACCAAAAATAAAAAGGCGATCAATGCTCAGTATATGCGGCAATTACAAAAACGCATGCCGGATGTTTATGCAATCCACCCCAGCTTTCAAGAGCAAAGTTCGCATATTGCAGGCATTAATATCCCTTCATTTTCTGAGTTGCTACAACAAGCACATAAGCTAGAAAAAACATTGGCTGCACCCTTTTCGGTCTATATTCACGGTGACTTTAATACCGATAATATTATTTACGACCCTCAACAGGATAAAATCAACTTTATCGACTTACACCGTTCAGGCTTTATGGATTATGTGCAGGATATTTCTGTATTTATGGTCTCCAATTATCGTTTAAAATCGCTCAATCAAACACATAGGCAGCGCGTGTTACAAGTTAATCTTGCGATATACCAATTTGCTGCCGAATTTGCGCAGCAACATAAAGATGATACTTTTGAACTTCGTCTAGCTTTAGGCTTAGCGCGCTCTTTAGCCAGCTCTACTCGCTTCACCTTGGATAAAACTTTGGCTAAAGCCATGTTTTATCGTTCCCGATTATTAATAGAACAAGTACTCAATTTAAGTACTAAACACAGAGCGGATTACCACGCCCCCATTAAGGAGATTTTTGTTGGATAATTTTAAAATAGGCGTTGTCGGCTTACCCGGCAAATGGTCTACTGAAACATTAGCAGATGCAATCGAGACGAAAACAGGTTTTCGTTTAGTCATTGATATGGATAATGTTTCTTTAGACTTAGAAACTAATACGCTTAATTATCAAGAGTATAATTTGTGTGAATTAGATGCCATTATTATTAAAAAAATTGGCGATCAATACTCTCCCAACTGTTTAGATCGCTTAGAATTATTACGTACTGTAGAAAATGCGGGGGTTAAAGTTTTTAGCCGCCCAGAAAATATCTTACGCTTGATTGATCGTCTTAGCTGCACCATAACTTTACGTAATGCCGACATTCC
>WTAY01000109.1 GCA_013139345.1 Methylophaga sp.
AGGCACGTATTTTAAAGTTCACTATATGACGGTGAGTCGGGCGGTGAAGAAATATGAATCCCAATAATGTTGTAATGTTAGAATTGACCCCGGCTACGGCCCCGGCTACGTATAATTTGAAAGTGAAGCTTAAAAAGCTACAACTTATAAAACTAGGCTCTACACATAGTAGCGTTTTCATAACTTAAAAAACAAAGGAATCATCATGACAACAATAGAGTTAGATGATAAATTGATTAATACAGTCATAAAAATGGGTCATTATCAAAACGCACAAAAAGCGATTGATGCTATCTTGTCTGATTATGTTCAAACACATCAAAAGGAAAATACTCTTTTTGACAAACTATGTTTTGAGCTTGATATGGCTGATGAAGAAATAGATAGTTTATTTAGGCGCGACAAAGATACCGGTAGAACACTGGATTTATGAGTTATTTAATAGATACATGTGTTCTTTCAGAGTTTGTAAAAAGAAAACCTAATAACCACGTTAGAAATTGGTTTAACCAACAACAAAAAACGCAATTATTTATAAGTGCTATTAGCATTGCTGAAATTAAAAAAGGTATTTACAAAATAAAACCTTCTTAGCAAGAAAGAGCATTAAAATTACAAAACTGGCGTGACACACTTGAATTAAGTTTTTCGCAACAAATGTTACCAATTAAGGATGACGTTTTAGAGCAGTTGGCACAATTTTCTGCATCAATGGAAAGACAGGGAAACAAGTTAGCAGTAATGGATAGTTTAATTGCAGCAACAGCACATCACTATGATTTGTCCATTGCCACACGTAATGTAAATGATTTTAATGCTCTTCCACTTAAAATAATTAACCCTTTTGAAGAGACGTTATAGTCAAGAATATTTTAATCTAAGTGTGAAAAATAATCCTGATATTCCACCTCGCTCATTACGGTGAAATTGAAAAAGTAAAGCGTCGTGGAAAATCAAACCTGCGACAGCATTGAAGTTTTTATAACTTGTCGTTCAAGCGGTCAAGCCGCTTAACTCATGGTTAGCAACAAATAGCTCGTATTTTTCGAGCTTATTTAAATTTAGAAGGCATCCTGATGCGTAAGAGAATTGTCAATTCAGTCCCGCAGCAAAACGTAGATTCTGATCATGAATGGTTAGATATAGAGAAACTTGCGGTGGTTGAAGTCACCTCAGAGGATAATAAATTTCCAATCGAGTCCGCACTGCTGCCTGGTAAAGTCTCGGGGTGGCGTGCCTCAGATCCAGGAGAACAGATAATTAGGCTTCTCTTCGACAATCCTCAGAGGCTCCAATGGATCAGGTTAAACTTCGAAGAGTTAGGGATTGAACGTACGCAAGAATATGTTTTGCGTTGGTCTCCGGACGGTGGTCAATCATACCAAGAAATTATACGACAGCAGTGGAACTTCAGTCCTGAAGGTGCAACCAGTGAAGTCGAAGATTATCAAGTAGAGCTTCCGGCAGTAACTATTCTTGAGTTGAACATCAATCCAGACATAAGTGAGAAAAATGCATTTGCGTCTATAGAGGAGTTGCGGCTTGCCTAACAAGCAAAATCAACTTGCCTAGATCTTCTTATGCGTAGTTTATTGCGGTGAAAAAAGTACAGTGCCCTGAGTTGGCCGTGACGTGGAAAACAGCAAGTTATTTTAATGCTATTTCTATCCTTATTTATTTCAACACGTCAACCGTCAGCTATGGGCCCAGAGTGTGTGAAAACCCCAAATTCCGGCGGCGAAAGGGACAGAGTTACACGCTATCATCAGAATAGCACTACTCTTGTTTAATTTGTCCCACTTTCAGTGAAATTCGGATTATAAAGTCACTTTGTTTTACCACCATATTTGTTAATCTTGAGTTTTCGCACACTCTGGGTCGAGTGCTGTCGTTCAACACCTTTCTAATAGCGTTATCCATTGATAGTAAATGAGCTATAGAATTCACCATTAGAATCGTAATAATCGTATTGAATAACAATATCTCGTCCTAGAAGATCATCAACCATTTTCATATCATTACAGATTGTTGTAGTGGCAGAACTTCTACCTGCTAAAGCAAGTGAGGCAGCAAGTTTATGTTTTTTTGAGATAGGCATTTCTGTTCTGTAAATTATAGTTCCCCCTTTGGGTGTAACCTGAGTGATCTTAACACCATTTGCAAACTCGAAGGGTAGGTATGGTTTGGTTCCATCAGAGACATAGTTGGCTATATTTTTAGCTGAAAAACTATCAGTACTGAAGTCAAATAAAGACAAAGCAACTTTCTTTGTCACATGTCTAATAACCCCATTTCTCATAGTATTGTAGCTAGTCTTAACCACATCATTTAGGTATTGCAGTGAGATGGGAAAAGGATTGTTTACTTTAGCAATAATAGGTTCTTGACTAGAAATGGTTTGCTCAATACTAACGGAATCAGCTTTACATGAGAGTGGCCCATTATTAATTTGATACTTAATGATAGGTGATGACGGCAAATTGTTTAATGTAGCATTTATTAATTTCGGTAGCTCTGCATTTGATGTACCTGATACAAGTATTGCAAGTAACACGAGTCTATGGATTAAGTTATTAAGCTTCATGATTTTTTCCTCTGATATCTTGTACTCAAATAAAACCTAAACTGAAGGTTTTAATGAGTGTTTTCTGATAGATACAGCAGGAGCTATGCCAGAATAGAATAAATTACTTTATTTGTTTAATAACAAAAGGTTATGATGTTTTTGCTTGCAAAGTGGTGTTGAAATTCTTAAAAAATAAACGAAATATCGTGAATAAACGGTATTTTGTTAGGTTGAGGTATTAGAGCGCCGAATACCGAGTTTACTCATGCTTGAGTATAGTAGAAAGGGCTCTGAACATCCCGCTTAAAATTTCAACAAATATTTGCTTATTTTAAGAAATATTCATACATAAAAATCCCGATTATTTGTTAGCATTTTAAAGATAACACGTGACAAATGACGACCTAAAGACCGGATCGCTTGATTGTGTGTTTTTCCTTCCTTTCTCTTCTTTTCGTAATAACGCTGAGACTCTTCACTTCCTTTTCTTTGATGATCTACAGCTGACATCATGGCCGCTTTAGCATGCTGATTTACTTGTTTAGATCGCTTACTTCCCTGGTATTTTCCCGAAGAATTATCTAGAGCTGCTGTACCGATATAAAGGGCTAAACTTGATTCTTTTTTAAATCGATTAATACAACCTATTTCTCCTGCTAATTCACCACAACTTGTGACACCAAAACCTTTAATAGATAATAAGCGTTGGCCTATTTCTGATTGTTCTAACAATTGCACGACTCGTTTATCAAGTTCCAATATCATCGTTCTTAGCGCCTTAATTCGAGCTATATCCTGTTGTATCATAGGTGACATAAAAGCAACATCATCGCTGAATACAGCATTTGTTTGCCACTGCAAAATAACCTGCACATATGTTGAACCAACTTGTTTTATATTAAGTAACGTTGCTTTACTCTTACGTGCTAATTGGCTCAAATCTTTAGAGGATGACAAAAAGTTTAGGAACCAAATGTTTTGTACATTTTTGGTTATGTCGACAAGCCCTGGACTAAGTGCTCGCAGATCTGATTGCAATGCATTGATATAGCGAACCCTTTCATTAACCAATCGCTTTCTTCTGCGTGTAATACGTTTGAGCTCTTGATTTTCTTGAGGAATTTCATAGACCTCTTGTAATACATTTTTAGCGAGCGGTAAGGTTTGTTGTAACTGGAAAAGCTCTAAACCTTTGCGTGAATCAATAGCATCTGTTTTAGCAGCGCCAGGAAAAATCTCTTTAAAACGGGCAAGCTTTAAGTTATTAATGTTGAGAAGACGATATCTGGATTGAATCATCTTATCAAGCGGGCGTGCATGACCATTATAGCCCTCCATTGCAACAGAGACTACGCCGTTACTTAGTATTTTGTAGGATTCGATTTTTTCAAAAAAATCAGCAAAACCCGCTTTGTTATGATTAATTTCAAAGCGGCCTAGATATTGACCATTGGCAAGACCAACAGAAACATCGTGTTGATAGCAACCCACATCAATACTGACATGAAGTTCCTGGGTAGTTGAGGGGTTCATAACGAGCTCCTTAAAACAGATGAAAAGAACATCCATCAGATCTCGTCTACTTACAGAGTCACGGTCTAAAGACTGACATCATCCCGGTAGATAACGGATGGATGATGTAGGTGACAAGAGCGGCAATTCAGAGACGAGTTAATCTTGCGATAACGGACCCCTTAAGCCACACTCTTGTCATTGGTGAGTG